>JAOUFX010000412.1 GCA_029857975.1 Deltaproteobacteria bacterium
TCTTTCCACTTTGCCAGGATAAACCAGGGTGGAGCTACAGCGTGCAACTTACCCCATCACTTTTCACCTGTCAAGATATTTCGGATCTGTGATTCAGACAATAGACTATAGACTTCAGACAATGAGACTGAAGGGAAGGGAATGGCCAAAGATTACCCAAGATAAAGGCATGGCAGATATAAAGAAAGCCGATAAGATACTGAGATACCAATAGATATGAAGAATGAGGGGGCAAAGCTCAAAAAGGTTGTTGAAAACTCCAAAGGTTAATTTCCTTTATTGAAAAGTCTGGGGTCTAAAGTCTGAAGTCCAGAGTCTGAATTGCAGTTTAAAAAAGGAAATTTGACTTTCTCCGGAATCTTGAATAGGATGGATAATTACTTTTTATGGAGCCGCAAGAAGATGAGAAACAGAATTCGAGACATCGTCATGATTTCACTTTTTACCGCCCTCACAGCCGTCGGGGCTTTCATCAAGATTCCCATCCCGCACGTTCCCCTCACCCTGCAAACCCTCATGGTTATGTTTGCCGGTTTAATCCTTGGAAGCCGCCTTGGAGCTTTAAGTCAACTCTTATACCTGACCATCGGCCTCCTTGGGCTTCCGATCTTCGCTCTGGGAGGTGGGCCAGGATACGTTTTACAACCTTCTTTCGGCTTCCTGGTTGGCTTCATCGCCGGAGCTTTCGTCATCGGCAAAATAATAGAAAAAGATGAAAGTTTAAGTCTCTCCCGCACGTTGGCCGCCCTGCTCATGGGGCAGGCGGCTATTTACATATTGGGCATCTCTTACCTCTATTTCAACCTCAACTTCATTATCCATAAACCCGTCTCCTTAGCCACAACATTAAAAACAGGTCTTCTGGTGTTTATTCCCGGCGACATTTTAAAAACCGTTGTTGCCGCGTCGGTTATGGCTCCCATCCGCAAACGACTTATCCTTATTCGCCAATAACTTATTGATATTATTAATTTTATATTTTTTATTTTTCCCCTTGACAGAGTGCTTTTTATTCCCTATTTTTAAATAGGCTCGAGATAAGAAAGGAACCCTCATAGGTTTATTCGCTTTCCCCAGCCTTCTTTTTTAAACCCTCATAAACTTACGCGTATCACTTGGGCACTTCGTTATTAAAAAGGAATTTAAATTAATGTTTACCGCCAAAGAGATCCTGAATAACTGGGAAACAAAGCTGATGGAAATGAACAAGCCCATCAGCGCATTGAACTTGAAAATCGAGGATACATTCCTCGAAAAATTAATCGGCCGGCTCTATGCCGAGCTGGACCGGAAAGGAATCATTTTCAAACCAAAGTGTTATCTCACGGACACATGGGGTTGTCCCAACAAAGTTCCTGTAATTGGAATTCCCTTTTATTACGCGAATTCCACCCTCGCCCAGATTGAAGATAAAATGCACGGAGATCTGGAAGACGAGCAGGAAATCATTATGACTCTGCGCCATGAAGCCGGCCATGCCATTAATTACGCTTTCATTCTTTACGAATCAGAAGAATGGCAGGACACCTTCGGACGTTTTACTGACCCCTACCGGGATTATTTTCATCCCAACCCCAAATCCAGGGAATTCGTCAAGCACCTTTACCAACAAGTAGGCCAGTATTCCGGCAGAATTTACGCTCAGAAACATCCGGACGAAGACTTCGCTGAGACGTTTGCTGTCTGGCTCACCCCCCGCTCCAATTGGCGCCGGAAATACCAAAATTGGGGGGCCTTAAAAAAACTTCAATTCGTGGACCGCTTGATGAAAAAAATTGGGGGACGGAAGCCCTTGGTGACCAACGGTCAACTGATCAGCCCCCTCAAAAGCCTAAACTTCACTCTCCTCGAATACTACAATAAGAGCGAGGAGCGGTATCGGGAAAAAGCCCAGGGTTATGTGGATGACGTATTGAAGGAGATTTTCAGCACCAACGGCAAGGGGGAAAGGCGCATACCCGCCGGAGCCTTCATTGAAAAAAACCAGAACCAATTGGTAGGGATGATCTCTCACTGGACAGGAGAAGGAGTCTCCTCCGTGGGGCCTTTGATCGACAAGCTGGTCGCCCGGGCCAAAGGACTCAACCTCAATCTCAGCCCCCGCCGCCAATCCCGCAAACTGATCGAGGTCACCGCTTTGGCTACGACTTTGATCATGAACTACACTTACGAAGGAAAGTTCATCGTCCGCTAAAAAGCTTCATTGGCTCTTCTTCAGCCATTCTTGGCGGTATCCTTGTAAGTCTCGGATATAGAACTCGATCAGTTCGATGAGCGGACCCCGGGGAAGAAGCGCTCCAGCCAGAGTGTATACTTGAAGATGCCTCATGATCTGGTAGTAGAGACTCTGGCTGTCATTACAGATGCCTACCAGGGGGCAGAGAAAACAATGGTTATTATAATCGAGGCAAAATAGATTCTTGGTCGAGCCGCACTGGAAGGCTTCTTTATAACGGGCAGGGTCGGCCTTTTCCAAGAGGAAATCGCGGATACGCACCCACTTTTCAATAGCCAGAGCAAATGGATCTTCGCCTTTTTCATGGCGCCATTCCATCTCCTCCAGGCCTAATAACTTGATCATCCGTAAACTTTCACCACCCTTTCCATCTTACCAGAATTCACTCTCCCGACTTATATGGTTTAAATATTTCAATTAGCCCCTTGAATCCTGGCATCCTGGAACCCTCGGACCCTTTATTTTATTATTCCATTGCTTTTCTGGAAACCTCAAAAATAACCCTCGTTTCCGGGTCCGGACACTGCAAAGTATAAACATCCTCTCGTCCGAAATCTTTCGGGTCTTCGGCCTTCCCCATCATATACAATGAATACTGGATGGCTCCCAGGGCTACAGCGCAGAGGCTGGTGGTTTCTCGGAGGTTGACCATCGTCCCTTCGATAACGATCTGATCCCCTTCTTTCACGTGGGAGCACTTACTGTCTTTGGCTCTGGCGATCACTTTGTACTGAGCCATCTTTCCTCCGTTCTTATCCCCCTTTCATTAGCAGGGTGCTGTAAAAGTCCTTTTCCGTCAAGGAATGTCATTCCCGCGGAAGCGGGAATCCAGTTTTTTCAAAGCCTTCTGGGCTTCCGCCTTCGCGGGATTGACGGTGTTTTGGAGTTTTTCCGCATCTTGTTAGGAGGCAGATTTTCGCAGATAAACGCGGATAACTACCACATACGCTAAGCGCTTAGCGCTATGCGTATAGCGTTTTTATTGTTTTCTGCGTCCAAAAAAATCCGTTACTCCACTTCCAAAATCATCTCGATCTCCACCGGGATTCCGTTGGGGAGGGATTGCATGCCAACGGCCGAACGGGCATGCTTCCCCGCTTCCCCGAAGACCTCGACCAGCAAATCTGAAGCTCCGTTGACCACTTTGGGTTGGTCTTTAAAATCTTCTGTGCAATTGACCATTCCCAAAAGCTTGACCACGCGTTTGACTTTATTTAGATCACCCAAGTTAGCTTTGACTGAAGCCAAACAATTCAGGGCCACGTTGCGGGCTGTTTTGTATCCCTCTTCGATGGTTAACTCTTTTCCGAGTTTTCCCGAGAGAAGGGTCTTGCCATCTTTATAAGGGCCGTGTCCCGAGACAAAAAGAAGATTCCCGGTTCTAACAGCAGGTACATAATTCGCCACCGGCTTGGGCGCTTCGGGTAATGAAATCCCTAAATCTTTCAATTTCCTTTCGGCAGCCATCGCCATCCCCCTTTCTTTCTTTTTAGCAAGGTATAGATAAAAATATCTTTTTTACCTCTTAATGTCAATAAATCTTGCCACCTTGGCCACCCCATAAACCTCCTGCTTGCCTTCCGCAACCCTGAAATCACTGCCTACTTTAAATATGGCAGCTCTTTGACCCTCAGCGAATTTGGAGATGATCCTATATAATCTTCCGGCGCTGGAAAGACAACCGGATTCCGGCCATACAAGGATATGAGAATAAAGGTAACAGTTTAGCCCTTTGAAAAAATTGGCTAAACTTCAATGCAAAATGCAAAAGTAAATAACCACCGGCCTTGCCGGTGGCTTTAAAAGCTTGGGACAACAGCTCCTGACATTGTCATTCGCTGTTGTCTCTCCATAATCGAAGTTGGTCTTCTTTCAATTGGTC
>JAOUFX010000413.1 GCA_029857975.1 Deltaproteobacteria bacterium
GAAAAACGGGTTTGAAAGCGGCTGGATTTCCCATCCGCTTTTCAGCGCTTCCGGCGGCGCCGTATGCTCCGGCACCCTATCCCGGGAAGCATAACCAAGAAATTTACCAAGGGTTGTTGGGCATCGCGACAGAAGAATTGGAAGCCATGGAGAAGGAAGGAATCATTTAGGAAGGGGGTGGTAAGGAGAAAAAAAGAAACGGTCTCTGTTGCTCATGGATAACTGCCAATCACCGAAAGGAGGAGAATCATGGGGAAAAAGTGTTTTTATTTCTTATTCGTGGTTTTGATTGCTTTAATCTTCACCGGGGCAATGGCTTCCGCTCCCAGCGAAGCCTTCGCCGCAGAACCCATTCTGATCAAGTTTAACTATGCCGGCCCGAAAACCCCTCCCAGTTTGCATCCCTTGAGTCAGGCCATTGCTTATTTTGGCCAACAGTTGGAAAAAAAGTCGAAAGGAAGATTCAAGGTGGAAATCTACTGGGGGGCTTCTCTTTACAAGGATGATCCGACCCAATATTCCGCCCTCCGGTCCAACGTCATCCAGATGTGCGAGGTCAGTGGCGGGCGCCTGGGAGGCGAGATCCCCGAAACGTTCCTGATGGAGCTTCCCTTTGCCTTCAAAGACATGGATCATGTCTATACCTTCCTCACGGGTCCCGGTTTGAAACTTTTTGAGCCCCTTTACCTTAAGAAAGGCTATAAACTGCTCTCTTACTGGCAGTACGGTCTGCAAAACTTCATTTCCAGTAAAGGATTTCTCGCCAAACCCGCAGACTTCCAGGGCGTTAAATTAAGAATCCGGCCGTCCAAGCTTGTGGCTTCGACGCTGGAAGCCATCGGGGCAAGCGCCCAGGTCATCCCCTATATGGATACCTACACGGCCCTCCAGCTCAAAACCGTTGATGGCGCCGAGTGTCCCCTCGCCGTCATCCAAGCGGTGAAATGGCATGAGACGGGAAATTACGTGAGCATCTCCCGGCACAGCCTGCTCTTTGCCGCTATATTGATCAACCCCAAGTTTTACAACGGGCTGCCGGATGATCTAAAAAAGGTCCTGCATGAGACGATCGATGAGTCCACGATGTTCGGACGTAAAGTGCAGGAGGATGTGGAACACAAAATGCCCTGGATTATGATGTCTGAAAACAATGCCATCCAGTTTAAATGGTTGACGAACAAAGAGAGAATGGCTCTTAGGGATAAAGTCAAGCCGGTCTGGGATGAATACAAAAAGAAAATTCCCCAGAATTTCTTCGACGTCCTAAAAGAAACCGAGAAATAGGACAGGGAGGTTTCGGGAGGGGGAACGTCTCCCTCCTCGGGAAACTTCCGAGAGCCATCGCGAAGAAATTACAGGTTTAGCCGGATAGGAGGATAGGGCCCTTCAACCCCCGGGATGGGGAAAGGGTTCCGTGAAAAAGGGTTCAGGTTTTTTTGCGGGCGCTCTTGAGGGACCCTATCATCCGCCTGGAGTGCGGGGAATCATGCGGAGGTGATCGATGGTGGAGAAAATTGGCAGGAGGATTTTTCTTTTTGAAAAATGGCTGGTCATTATCCTCCTCGCGGGAATATTCGGAATCACGTTTCTCCAGGTGGTGCTCCGCTACGTCTTCAACACAGGTTTCTCCTGGGTTCCCGAGATCGCCGTATTTGCTTTTATTACCGCTACATTGGTCGGATGCAGCACGGGGGTGGTGAACGGTGTCCATGTGGGCGTGGACGTACTTGTAAAGAAGTTTTCCAAGGGGGTCCAAAAACTCTTCGTCCTCTTTGCCAATTTTTGCGGGATGGTCCTTTACTCCTTCATCTGTTACGTGTGCTATCAATTCGTTCAATATTTCAGAGAGATGGGCCAGGTATCCATTGTGACGGAAATTCCCATCTGGATAATGATCATCTATATGCCGGTGGCCTTCGCTTTTACCGCTTTCCACCACTGGGAACTTTTTTGGAAAACGCTTCATGAAAAAGGGGAGAGGGAAAAAGAGGTGATATTGACACGAACTTTGTAAAAGGAGAAGAAATAGCCCGGAGGGAGCGCTTCGGAAAATCGCAAGAATCGTTTGCATCGGGCTCGGTTTGGCAAAGGGTTCGTGCTTAAAAACCTCAAGGCGGTATCGTTCTCATGTTCATCCTGCTCGCATCTTTAATGGGAATTCTTTTCACCCTTGTGTTCTTGGGGGTCCCCATTGCCATTGCCCTGGGAATTTCCACCACGATCAACCTGATCTTATTCACGGATATGGATTTGCTTTTTATCGGCCAGAACATCTATGCGGCCTTGGATAGCTTTCCCCTTCTGGCCATTCCCTTCTTCATCTTGGCCAGCAATATCATGAACGAGGCCGGGATCGCCCGGAGGCTGATTTCCTTCGCCGAAGCCGTTACCGCGGGGATCACGGGAGGATTGGGGATGGCCGGCGTTATGGCCTGCGCCTTTTTTGCGGCCATCTCCGGGTCGAGCGTGGCCACGGTGGTTGCCGTGGGAACCATCATTATTCCGGGAATGGTGAAGGAAGGGTATGACTTGAAATTCGCCACCGGTTTGATGACCTGCGCCGGTTCCCTGGGAATTTTGATCCCTCCGAGCATTCTGATGATTATTTTTGGGGTCCTTGCCGACGTGTCCATCGGCAAGCTGTTTGCCGCCGGCATGATCCCGGGCGGAATCTTAAGCATTCTTTTAATGACGTACGTTCACTTCGTATCCAAAAAAAGAGGGTATCCTCCTTCTCCCCATATTTCAGTGAAGGAAAGATTACATAAGATGGCCCAAAATGGCTCTTCCTTGCTGATTCCCGCGATGATCTTGGGCGGAATTTACGGGGGGGTTGTGACCCCCACTGAAGCCGCTATCCTGGCGGTCTTTTTGGGCCTCTTTATGGGGTTTTTCGTCTATCGGGAACTGCAGTGGAAAAAACTGCCCAACATCTTTTTGAGGTCGGCGGAGATGTCCTCGATGATCCTGATCATTTTGGCCTTCGCCTATTCCTTCGCCTTTTTGCTTTCATTCTTCCGGATTCCGGATATTCTTTCCGATAGAATGGTGGCGGCGGGAATCAACCAATGGCTGTTCCTTATCATCCTGAATGTCATTCTTTTATTGGCGGGAAATTTTATGGATCCCTCGTCCATCATGTTGATTTTTACGCCCTTGATCGTGTCTTTGGGTTCGGCGCTGGGGGTCAACCTGGTCCATCTAGGCATTGTGGTCACGATGAACCTGGAAATCGGATTAATCTCGCCCCCGGTCGGTTTCAACCTCTACGTGGGGAGTTCACTCAGTAAGTTGCCGCTTTACGAAGTGATTAAATCGACCCTGCCGATTCTTGTGATCATGATTATAACCCTTTTTGTGATTACGTATCTTCCTGCGGTAACCCTCTTCATGCCCAAAATCCTTTTTGGATCGACATGAGCAGGGATTGGAAGATGGAGAAGCCTTTGGCCCATGTTGGAAAAGTTCATCAAGAGCCGGAGATCGCTCCCGGAGGCCTGGGGGCGGTAACGGCCGGGAATCCTTTCATCGGAAATCGTTAAAATCATAATTCAGGAGGATGGTGGATGGAAAGCATTAATGTGGAGGATGTTCTTCTCATCTTGAAACTGCTGGACGAATCAACCTTCGATGAACTGCATATAGAAACAGGAGATCTCAAGCTTTTGGCGAGAAAACACGGCAAGGGAATAAGCCTGGACGAAGTAGCTTTTAAAGATAAAGGGCCCACACCCGCCCTACCCATCGAACCACCCCCGGCCGCCGGGAAAGATCTAAACTTATCCACCGTGAAATTGCCCGAATCGCATATAGAGGTCCAACGGCCCAAGCCGACCTGGGAGCAATCAGCCGCCGGACAAAATCTCATTCCCATCAAAGCTCCGCTGCTCGGAACTTTTTACCGGACTTCCAAACCGGGGGCTCCTCCCTTCGTGGAGGCAGGATCGATGGTGAACGAAGATGATCCGGTTGGCATTATAGAAGTCATGAAACTTTTTAACACGGTGAAAGCCGGAATCCGGGGCCGCATCGCCCAAATCTGTGTCGAACAAGGCCAAATGGTCGAATTTCAACAAATCCTTTTCCTGGTGGAAAAAATCTCCGAAGAAAAAGACCT
>JAOUFX010000414.1 GCA_029857975.1 Deltaproteobacteria bacterium
GCAGTCATGGTCGGGTGCCCCAAGTTTGACGACGCCCAGACCTACATCCAGAAGTTTGCCGACATTTTCAACACGGCCGGAATTAAATCTATTGAAGTGGTCACCATGGAAGTCCCCTGTTGCCAGGGCTTGCCCATGATCGTCAAAAAAGGCTTGGAAATATCCGGCAAAAAAATTCCCATAAGGCAAGTGATCATCAGCACCCGGGGCGAGGTCTTGAAGACCCAGAAGCTGGTAGCATGAGGGTTGACGATCCTTCCCCTTAAAATAAAAAAAACTCCTTAAAAAAGCGGGAGGCTTTTTGTAGATTGAAGGTCGCGCCTGCAATTCGCGCATTTGGAAAATGTATTTATTAAGTTGATTGTAAAACTTTTCGAAAGTCAGGATTGTACTTTACGGACAGTGTCAGTTGAGATCACCTCTTCCTTCCTGTACACGTCAATTGACGGACTTTGGGAAATATGCAAGATTACAATCAATAATGTTTGAAATATGGTGGCACTGCGGGGAAACCAGGCGGCAAATGGAGAAAACAAACCGCAACCTCTAACATCGGGAGAAACCAGTCTACTCGGCTAAACGATCAAAATCAAAACGGCTTATGTATGTCTGAACGGCTCTTTACTCGCGACTTTGTCCTGGTGGGTGTGGCCAGCCTGAGCCACCAGACCTCCTTCCAGTTGTTGCTGGCCACTATGCCCTTGTACGTCTTACAGATGGGCGGGCGGGAGACCGAGGTCGGGATGCTAATGGGCATCGTGGCAGCAGCGGCGCTGGCGGTGCGGCCCGCATCTGGGTGGGCAGTGGAAACGTTGGGCCGAAAGAAAACGATGCTCGTTGGCCCGGCCGCCTTCGCCACAGCCTCCGCCGCCTATGCCTTCGCCGGCTCGATCCCCGTATTGCTGGCCTTGCGCACCCTGCACGGCTTGGGCATCGGCACCTTCAATACCGGCGCTCCCACTCTCGTAAGCGATCAGGCCCCTATCTCTCGCCGGGGCGAGGCGCTGGGGTACTTCGGAATGTCCCAGACCCTGTCGCAGGCTCTCGGCCCGGCCATCGGCCTATTCATTTTGGAGGCATGGGGCTTCCTTTGGCTGTTCGGCATCTCAGCAGGCATGGCGCTAACTTCATTGGCCCTTTGCTTCCTCCTGAAGGACCACTATGTGCCCGGGCCTTCCCGACGATTGGCTTGGAATATGTTCGTCAGCGTGAAGGCGCTGCGGCCAATGATATTAGTACTGGGGATGTCCTTTGCCACCGGCAGCATTTTGTCCTTTGTGCCCCTTTACGGCCGGTCTCAAGGAGTGTCTAATCCCGGCTTCTTCTTTACGATCTATGCTGTGGTGATGCTGCTCAGCCGTCCGGTATGTGGCAGGTTTTCCGACCGGATCGGCCGGATAGCGGTGGCCGGGCCAGGGATGGTACTCATTAGCGCCGGTATGGGGCTGCTGGCGTTCTCCGGCCAGTGGTGGTCGCTGGGCTTATCGGCGGCGATATTGGGCGTAGGCGTCGGCGCGGCGATGCCTGCGCTGATGGCGCTGATGATCGATGTGGTGGGGCCGGCTGAGCGGGGTGGGGCTATGAGCACCTTCGGAATCGGGATGGACGTGGGCATCGGCATCGGGTCGGTGGTGCAGGGGATGGTGGTGGAAGCCTATGGCTTCGGCGCCGCTTTCGGCCTAATTGCAGCGTTACCGCTGGCGGCTGTAGCGGCGTATTGGGTAGCAAAGGGGGCGCACGCGTAGGGGCACAAGCGGCCGTGCATACACCCTATGACCGAGGAAATTACTCTTCTCACATTCATAGTCTTGATCCGCATTCACTCTTTGATGACTTTGTAATTATAACATACGGTCCCGTACCAGGGCCCTGCCTCAAGATACGCCCTGAGGCGGCATTCCGGGGTATCACGTGGTCCAGTAATGCTTCTGACCTTAAACGTGCATTCGTCGGACTCCCGTGATTCGGAATTCGTCAGATGGACCCCGCTCTTGGGGTCCCATGGTAGAGGATTTGAGCAGACTCTTTTTTCCAAGAGCATTCGAGTCGGTTCTATATCAAAATTCATATAGACGGCCGCGGCCTTAGGATCTTGCGGGTGAAGCTTGAAGTTGGATGCTTCCATTCGGATGGTGAACGAATCTCCTTCGCAGATCCGCTCCGGGGGCTTGGTCCATGTGACCTTCACATCGCCGTCCCATCCGCGAGGCGACTTGTATTGCTTGTGCATCCAATGCGGATCGCCTTCAACATGAACGCTTTCAGCCAGATTCCAACCCGAGCGGCCTTGCCGGGAGACACCGACAAACTCGACACAGGTCTTTCCCCTTGCAGGGGCCGAAGCCGTTGGTCCGGGGGGCTCCAATGGCCTCGGCGTTTTTGGCCCCTGACTCCTCCGTCTGCGCTCCTCCGTTAAAGCAGTAGTCTCTTCTTGCAGTTTTTTGATTTGGCTCTTAATGTAGGGTATCATCCCCGACCTGAGATCATCTTTGTGTTTATTGGATTGCTCCTGATAGTGCGCCATGGCTTGCTCGATCCATTTCCTTAATTCCTCTTGATCAAAAAACCTATCTTTTTCCAGCGTATAAAGGAGATAAGCCAGCAAAAGTTCATTTTTAAGTCTTTTTTGTTCTTAGTAATTGGAAGGGGAACTCCGGCAAAAATATGAAGGTTTTCCATGATTATGGTGTCTGGATCATTCACAATCTCTTGGTAATGACGAAGGGCCCGCAATACATTTTCGATATCTTCTTGCTTCTGCGCGATCTCCGCATCCAGGTTCTTGGTTGTGGCCGAGACTTGTGCACTTGCCCGGAAAAGAATAATCAGGAAAGCCGCACCTAACATTTTGAAGATGGAAGTTTTCATTGCTGCTTCCTCCTCAGAGCCATCCCCGGGGAAAGGGGACGCAGGGAAAGGGGACTTTCATAAAGTCACGAAAATCCAATCATCATAAATTTCACCATGTCTGGAATGTTCCCGTTTTACCTTCATTGCTATTTTTCCCATCTTGTAAGTCTTACGCTAAACTCCAATAAAGGTCCAGCCTCAAAAGCTTTCTGCATTTATTGATCCTGCCGGGTCTGGAAACCTCCGGAAAAGATTATCAAGTGAACCACAATCAATGCAGCTAAACCAAAGCAGCCTGCATATCCTCCGCCGGCAAGCCCTCGATGACCACCTTGGCCCCCAGAACCGATCCTACGTTGGCTACGAATTGGACTTCCAATTTGGCCCGCTGTCCTTTGATGATGGATTCGCAGATTTTCTTCATCTGACCCACGGCGTCCGCATAAAGCTGGAAATGTTTGATAGGAACTCGCTTTTTGGTGTGATGAGTATACGGGGAAGGAAATTGTGTGTCAAGGTAGATTGCGCACAAGATCTCGGGTTGGTTGGGGGGCCTTTTCAGCGGGGTATCGGGGGTTTTCGGGGTAGAGGTGGAGAGGGGGCGAGTGGTTCTTTCGTATTGAATTATCCCGAACCAAAGCATTATAATCCTTTGAAGTAATTACCGGCAAAATTCCTCAAAGGAGAATTCTCATGGGAAAACAACTTTGGGGGATAGCTCCAAGGTGGCAATTTTATCTTTAAAGGGGAGGTTTAATTTCATGTCCTCCATCCGCCAGAAGACTATTGAAGGATTAAAAACCGGAGATTCCTTTTCGATATCTCGCACCTTCAGGGAGCAGGACGTACTCCGATTCTCCGATATCACCCGGGACTATAATCCTGTTCATTTCGATGCGAGATTCATCCGGGTGAAAGACTTCAGCGGACGGATCTGTCACGGACTCCTCATAGCCAGCATGATATCGGAAATCGGGGGGCAAATAGGATGGCTGGCTTCAGAGATGAATTTTCAGTTCAAAAAACCGGTATATTTCGGAGATACCGTCCTGTGTACCTTAACAATTACGTCTATTAACGATCGCGGCTGGGCGGAAGCAGAAGCGGTTTTACAAAACCAGGCCCGGGAAATTGTCGTAGAGGCTTCTTTAAAAGGAATCTTGCCAGGCGCCGAAGAAAGAAGAATAATGAAGACCATGGTTGACGAAGGAGACCCGTCGAACAAGATATTCCCCCCAAAAAATGAGTTGAATGCAGGGGCC
>JAOUFX010000415.1 GCA_029857975.1 Deltaproteobacteria bacterium
GCTTAACCTTCATCTTCTGGTTAGGAATCTGCTTAATCTGTTTAACGATGAAGACTACGATCAATTGATGGCAATGCTTAATGGAAGATTGAAGGCTTTTCTTGAAAACTGGCCGCGTGACGAACTGAGGCAGGGCTTTTTAAGGATGATATGGACCGAGCCCCGATTGATCACCCTCGGAGCGAAGGCTTTTCTGAGATCGATGAAAAGGTAACCTGGCGAAGGGCAATCAATGAGTTTTACTGAAAAGCTTTGAGAGGCCTCCCTGGCGTTGAATTCATGCCCGGGGCATCATACGGAAGGTCGAACTGCTGGCTCACGGTTATTTTGGGCACCCCCCAAGAGTTTGGGGCGGATCGGGAAGTTGTGCGGTTGGCCCTTGAGAAAGAAAATCTTGAATCCCGACCCATCTGGAAGCCCATGCACCTGCAACCCGTATTCGAAATAACGCCAGGAGCAAGGGGCATAGCGCATAGCGATAGTAAAAGGCATAAGGCAAGGGTGGTTGGGGGAGAGGTTAGCGAAAATCTCTTTGAACGGGGCTTATGCCTCCCCTCCGAAACCCAGATGACCGAGGAAGATCTCAAGCGAGTCATTACCGTCATAAGCAATTGCCACAAACCATTCCATTCGGCCGCCTATAAACATGTTCCTATTGTGGAACTAAATCCTTGGGAGGGTGTGTTCAATAATATTGTCGGGACTCGAAATATTGTAGAAGCCTCTCATCGATATGAAGCGGAACGGTTTATCATGATTTCAACGGATAAAGCCGTCCGCCCGACAAATGTCATGGGAACAACGAAAAGAATCGCCGAAATGATAACATCCTCATATAGCTCTGCCAATCCTACCCGGTTTGTGTCGGTCAGGTTCGGGAATGTGATTGGCAGTGAAGGGAGTGTAGTCCATCTCTTCAAGAAACAGATCGAACGCCTTGGCCCCATAACCGTTACCCATCCTGAAATTACCCGCTATTTTATGACTATTTCCGAAGCATGCAAGTTGATTCTTCAGGCTGGGGCCATGGGTAAGGGGGGCGAGATATTCATTCTTGACATGGGAACTCCAATCAAAATAACAAACATGGCTAGGGATCTCATCCGGTTATCAGGGTTTAAGCCGGACGAAGACATTGAAATCAAGTTTATTGGCCTTCGTCCCGGGGAAAACCTTTATGAAGAATTAATCACCGAAGGGGAAGGAATTATTCGAACCGATTACGAAAAGATCTTTGTCCTGAAGAAATGGCTACGACCTCAATTGGCTCAACCAAAGGATTGAAGAACTTACCCAACTGGCTTATGAACAGGATGCCTCTGGGATCAAGGCTAAATTGAAAGAAATCGTCCCCGAATACCAGCCATTTGGTATGAATAATTTCAACCCCCCCGGAACCACTAAAGTTCTCCTACCGCGTTCCCATCCGCCGCTTCCATAACCCCCCGAAGAAATCCCACCGAACGGTTCTCCAGTTTAAAAAGCGCCATCCCCCCAACCTCCCAACCATCCTCCCTCATCCCGGACTTCATTTTTAAGTCAAACACCCATTCCATCAACCCTTTTAACCCTTCCCGAACGATTCTTTTTAAATACGATTCCCTCAATCCTCCCAGGGGATGAATTAAGATGTTTCTTGCCACTTGACCTTAGCCGGCAGTCAGGATAATATTTTGCACCTCCGGACTTAATTTTTAAGCCAGCTCGACAGCTGTCAATAAAACGGTAAGTGTTGAAAACCACCGCCCATTGGAGAAAAAAAGTAGAAGGTAGCTGGAACTGAACCCAAGGCTTTGGGTTTGTTGAGCGCAGGGGAAAGGGGGGGAAATGAAAATTCTAATCATAGGGGGGACTGGATTCGTAGGGACTCATCTCACTTCTTGCTTCATTAAGGATGGCAATGGAGTGACAATTCTGAGCCGGTCCAGCAAGGGACCCGAGAAGGGGCCAATGGGAATTTCCTATTTACAGGGAGATCCCACTCAGAAAGGTCCTTGGCAGGAAGCGATTGAGAACCACGAAGTCATTATTAATCTTGCAGGCGCTTCGATCTTCAGCAGGTGGACGGATGAACAAAAAAAAGCAATCAGAGACAGTCGGCTCAACACCACCCGCAATATCGTGGAAGGAATGCCTTCCCATCCCGAAAAAAAAATCACTCTTTTTAGCACCTCAGCCGTTGGCTATTATGGTTTTTGTGGAGATGAGGAACTCCATGAGGACTCCCCCCCAGGAAATGACTTTCTCGCCCGTCTTGCCGTGGAATGGGAGGGGGAAGCCTTTAAGGGCCAAGAGAAAGGGGCGCGAGTGGTCATCACGCGGTTTGGCATTGTTTTAGGTGAAAAAGGAGGAGCTCTCAGCCAGATGATTCCCCTATTCAAGAAATATATCGGGGGGCCGATTGGCAGTGGAAAACAATGGCTCTCGTGGATTTACATCCAAGACCTGGCCGCAGCCTTTGTTTTTCTCATGAAACATCCGGAGATTGCGGGTCCGGTCAATGTATGCTCTCCAAATCCTGTAAGGAATAAGGAGTTAGCCAAGGCGCTGGGCCAAGCCCTTCATCGGCCTTCTTTCATTCCCGCCCCAGGGTTCATGGTGAGGTGGGTGTTAGGAGAATTTGGGTCGGTGATCCTTAAAGGACAGAGAGTAATTCCCCGACGGCTGCTGGACAATGGTTTTGTCTTTCAATATCCCGAAATCGATAAAGCCTTACAAAGCATAATGGCCCTATAAATTTTATAAGCTATTTACACCTGGGGTTTCGTACCTCCGCAAGCGGGACAGCCACTTTGTCCATGGGTATGAGGAGCGGCCTTCCCGGGAAGGGGAAAGAGAAGAGCTTGGATTTGGCCTGGATTTCAGCGATGGGGCCGGGCATCAAGACCTGATGGTCACAGGCGCGCATGATTTGTTTGCCCAGCAGGCCGTTATACTCCATTCCCTCCCAGGCCTTGATGATGGCGTCGACGTTAAAGGATTGGGCTTTCTGGATTGCCGCGAAGAGGAACATCATCCCGTTGTACCCGTATCCAATGTTCGACGTCGGCCAGGGGTGCTGCGTATCTTTATGCTGCTTATGCCATTTCTCCAGAAAAGCCGTGTTCTGCGGGGTTTCTACCGTAGGCAAGTAGGGGCTGTTCACCAGGCTTCCCACCGCGGCCTGGCCAATACGCGCTAACAGGATGGGATCATCCAGGAAGAAAGTGGCATAGCGGGCCGGCACTCCCATCTGGGCCCCCTGCTTCATCAGAACCTCCAAGTCCCGGCCCCGGTTCCCGGTGAAAATAACCTCGGCCTCGGAGCTTTGGATCTTGGCGAGGGTAGGGCCCAAATCCCTGGCGGCCAACGGGGGAAAATCTTCCCCTACGATTTTCGACTTGGGAATTTCCTTGGTCAAAACCGCTTTGAAGTCATCGGCAACGGCGTGCCCGAAGGCATCATCCCTGTTAAGAAGATAAAATTTCCGCCAGGGTTTGGTTTTGAAAAACTCCGCATAGGCGCGGGAGCGGTTCCCGGTGGCGAAACAGGTACGAAAGAAATAAGGGTTGAAATCCTTTCCGGTTAGGGACTCTGCTTCTACTCCCAAAGTGACGAAAATAACTTTATATTTTTGGGCCACAACCATCAAAGCCCGGCTTGCAGCGGAAGAGTTGAACTGAAGGATAATTTTCGCCCCCTGTTCCCCAATGGCTGTTGTGACCTTGCGTGCGGCTGCGTCCGGTTGGAGTTCGCTGTCTTGGGGAAGGATTTTGATTTTTTTCCCCAGGATCCCGCCAGCGGCGTTGATCTCCTCCGCTGCAAACTGCGTTCCTAAAAGAGAGCGGTAGCCAACATCCTGGCCAGGCCCGGAAAAAGAATCCAGCTGGATGATGGTTATTGTGTCCTGGGCCAGAATCGGCGCAGCCCCCAAGGCCAAGCAGAGGAAAAGGAGAATCACCCCGGGCATATATTTTTTCCCCTCCTTCTTTACCAGCTCAATCTTCTCTCTTGGTTCTCAGCTAATAAACGAGGTTAAATAAAGTTTAGATCTTCATTGCGGGCGTTTTAAAAGTGAAAAATTGAAATCTCCTTTTTGCAGGTGAATAGACGTGTAATCGT
>JAOUFX010000010.1 GCA_029857975.1 Deltaproteobacteria bacterium
GCGTCCTATTAAATTATATTATTGATACCTAAATTGAGCGATTTTTTTACACCACAGAGATCTCAGAGAATAATTTCATAGTTAAAAAACAAAATAAGCTCAATATTTTCTCTGTGTTCTCAGGTAATCAATTCGTCAGATAGAAGATGGTGTTGTTTTCACTATTTTATCTTAATTCTTTAACTAAACCGCTGACATTGTCAGCGGTGGGGCGTGGGGGCGGAGGCCCCACACCTTAAGTGAACCAGCATTGCTGGTGAGCCGAGCGTATGGTAAAGTACCCCGTGCTTAACATCGAAGGGGGTACTTATGGACGGATATGAAAAATCTTCTCATGCGGTGTATAGGTGTGAGTATCATTTCGTTTGGGTCGCCAAGTATCGATATCAGGTGTTGGTCCAAGAGATCAAAAGTAGGCTCAAGGAGATTTTGGTCGAGCTCTGCGAATGGTTGGATGTGGGGATAATCGAAGGAGCCATAGCTTCTGATCATGTGCACATGTATTTGTCTGTTCCGCCGAAACATTCTCCCGCGAAGGTTATGCAGATATTGAAGGGGAAGAGTGCCGAATATTTACGGAAAGAATTTCCGGAGTTGGGCAAGAGATATTGGGGGATGCACATCTGGGCCCGAGGGTACTTTGTGAGCACCGCAGGAGTAGATCGAGACGTGATCCGAAAATATATCAAAGAGCAACAAGACGACCAATTGAAAGAAGACCAACTTCGATTATGGAGAGACAACAGCGAATGACAATGTCAGGAGCTGTTGTCCCAAGCTTTTAAAGCCACCGGCAAGGCCGGTGGTTATTTACTTTCCTCTGTGCCCTCTGTGGTAAATCGCCTTTTTTAGGTGATATTTTTTTCTCTATTTTTTGAAGATTTTAGCCTTGTTTCTTTTATACTATAACTTCGGATAGGGATATTTAGCAAGGAATTCAAGGCAGGAGGAAAGCATGGACCCCAACCTTTTAACCGGCTTGCTGATACCCGCCACTTCGAAGATCGTTTTTATCATTCTTGATGGCGTGGGCGGAATCCAGATGGAAGAGAAGGGTGGCACGGAGCTGCAGGTTGCCCGGAAACCCAATTTAGATCAATTGGCAGAGGTTTCTTCGTGTGGACTCCTGGAACCCGTTTCTCCAGGGATCACTCCAGGGAGCGGGCCTTCCCATTTTGCTCTCTTCGGGTATGACCCTTTCCAGTTCAACATCGGGAGGGGAATTCTGGAGGCGACGGGTATTGATTTTCCTCTCACCGAAAGGGATGTAGTGGCCCGGATCAATTATGCTACGATTGACAAGAACGGAAAAGTCATCGACCGCAGAGCCGGACGAATCTCCAATGAAACCAACGAAAGAATCTGCCGCAAGCTGCAAGGAAGTTTACGGCTAAGCCGGGAAGTGGAAGTGATCATTGAACCGGTCAAGGAGCACCGGGCCGTCCTGGTTCTGCGGGGGGAAGGATTAAGAGGGGAGATTGAGGATACGGATCCCGAGCGGGAGGGCATTTCTCCCCTGGAACCTAAAGCGTTGATTCCCGAGGCAGAGGGCACCGCAGATTTGGTGCGAGATTTTGTTGCTCAGAGTCGGAAAATCCTGGCGGATGAATCCAGGGCCAATATGGTCCTCCTCCGTGGTTTTGCCAAACATACCCGTTATCCTTCGATGAAAGAACGATACGGCCTGAATGCCCTGGCGATCGCTGCTTATCCCATGTATCGGGGAATCAGCCGGTTGGTGGGGATGACGGTTCTTTCCTCCGTAAGTACCCTCGCGGATGAATTTAAGGCCCTGGCCGATCATTTTGCCGCTTATGACTTCTTTTTCCTGCACATCAAACAGACCGATTCTCGGGGGGAAGACGGAAATTTTGATGGCAAAGTGGCAGTCATTGAAGAAGTGGACCGTTATCTCCCCCGGGTGCGGGCGCTCAACCCGGATGTTCTGGTGGTGACGGGGGATCACTCGACCCCTGCCAAGCTGCGCAGTCATAGTTGGCATCCCTTGCCGATCATCCTGTATTCCCAATATTGCTTGGTTGATCCGGTGAAAAAGTTTGATGAAGTCAGTTGTATCGGCGGGGCGTTAGGCAAAATGCCTTCCGTACAGCTCATGCCTGTAGCGCTTGCTCATGCCCGAAGGTTGACGAAGTTCGGAGCGTAGGAATCTTAGCCACAGAGTCCACAGAGGGCACAGAGAATAAAAATAAAATTTAAAGTCAAAACTTCAATTTATTTTGAAAGCATTTATTTTAATTTAGCTTTTAAATTATTTAATCGCCTTATTCTCTGTGATCTCTGTGGTGAAAAGTATTTGCTTTTAGATGAAAGAGGGAAGCGGTAGGTGCAGGATTTTCAAAAAGAACGGCTGGCCATGGTTGAAAAGCAACTGCGCAGGAGGGACGTCTATGACTCCCGTGTCCTGGGAGCCATGGCCAAGGTTTTCCGACAATCTTTTGTACCTGCCGATTATCAGGCCGCAGCCTATGAAGACCGGCCGCTTCCCATTGGAGAAGGCCAGACCATATCCCAGCCTTACATGGTCGCCGTCATGACCCAATCCTTGGATCTGAAGGGGAAAGAACGGGTTCTGGAGATTGGTACAGGTTCCGGGTATCAAACGGCCATTTTAGCAGAGCTTTCCCAGGTTGTTTTTACAGTGGAGAGGATCCCCACGCTTATCCAGAAAGCCCAAATGACTTTGGAGGCGCTCGGCTACAGGAATATTTTTTTTCTCACCGGAGACGGGACGAAAGGGTGGCAGGAAGAGGCTCCTTTCGAAGGGATCATCGTTACTGCCGGAGCTCCCGAGATTCCCAAGACCCTTCTTTCCCAATTGGCGGAAGGGGGCAGGTTGGTCATCCCGGTAGGCCCGCGCTATACTCAGACCCTTTACAAAGTAACCCGCCAGGGAAGCCGCTTCCAAGAGGATGATATTACCGGGTGTGTATTTGTACCCCTTCTGGGAGATTACGGGTGGAAAGAGGAATGATTTTGAATGGGGAACGGTGCATGCGGAATTCGGAATAGAAAAAAAGAAATAATTCTGCAATCTGCATTCCGCAATGCGAAATTGAAGGGCTTTAAAAGTTAAGGCGGCAAGGCGAGTCGTTAATTGACAGTTTTTCAGAGACTATGATAATTTTGATACAGTTTTTTCCATCAGGAAAACAGAGGAGAGAAATTCAATGAGGAAGGTTGGACTTGGGATTGCGGGAATTTTCTTGGCGATAGCGCTGTGGGTAACGTCAACCGCGGCAGCGGGTGGGAAGGACGTATTGGAAAGACTGCCCAGCGGTGTAATCAATTGGACCCAAGGGATCGTTACGGCCAAGGGAAGTGGAGCGCCACCGACGGGGATAACCGTGATTTCCCAAGCACGCCTGATGGCGGAGCGTGCCGCCAAGGCCGATGCCTTACGAAACCTGCTGGAAGCTGTGAAAGGCGTGCGGGTGGATTCTGAAACGACCGTGGAAAGCTTTACAACTAAAAATGATGTAGTGATGACCCGGGTTAGCGGCATTGTCAAAGGGGCCACCATAGTGGATAAGCGTTATTTGAGTGATGGAAGCGTAGAGGTTACCGTGGCTGTTTATCTTACCGGTGAACTTTTAAAAGTTATGCTCGAGGAGTTACCGCCGCTGACTAAACCTTGGATGCCTGCCCCGACAATTCCGCCTGGCGAGAAGCCTTTACCGCCTCCTCCCCCAACTCCGCCACTCCCCAAGAAAAAAGTAACTCCGCCACCCGCAGTAGAAGAGAAAAAAGTAATTCCTCCCCCGGCAGTCGAAAAGAAAAGACCTCCTGCGGCCCCCGAAGTTCAGGCCAAGATCGAGGAGAAATTGGATCTAAAAAAATTGGAGTATACCGGTTTAATCGTTGATGCCAGGCAATTGGGCCTGCGCCCGGCACTGATTCCTAAGATCCTCAATCAAAAAGGAGAACTGGTTTACAGCTCGCATAGTGTAGGGCAGCAGGAATTAATCAGGATGGGGTTGGTAGGGTATGCCAAAGATGTTGACGCGGCGTCCAAGAACCAAAGAGTTACCGCGGAACCCTGCATCGTTGCCGGGTTGAACGCCGCCGGAGAGAAAAAGACCGACGTCGTCATTTCCAACCGGGATGCTCAAATTGTCCTGACCACCGCACCCTACACGGGATACCTCAAGAACGGCCGAGTCATGATTGTTTACGACTGATTCCTTCGGGGTGAAAAGGGATGAAAATTAAACTTTTACTGATCGGTTTTTCGATACTGGGGTGGATCTTTCTTAAAGGATGGCTAAGCCCGGCGTTCGCAGCCACCAAAATTCTCGCTGGAAAGCATACGATCATCTATGACATCGTCAACCCGCTGGGCGTTGAATTCCTTCCTGACTATGGCGACAGTTCCTACACCCAAAAAGTCCTTCAGGAAGATGAATTCAGCAAAAGAGTGATGATCGAGGTCAACCTCGGGCCTGTAAATTCAAAGGCCCCTTTTCCTCTCTCTCCCCAGCAACTCTCCTGGAATATGAAATTCTTTTTAAATCCGGAAAAAGACATTCCGGTGCAGGAATGGAACATCGCCGCGGAGGCGAAAAAACTTACCCGGGAGGCTCAGACCGTCCACGAGGCTGTGTCCGCAATCTTCAACTGGATCGTGGACAACCATACCTATGATGCCGGGCGCAATACCCCCCAGGACGGAAGATCGGTTTTTTACAACAGGCGGGGGTCCTGTGTGGGGTACACCAACCTTTCTATCGCCATGCTGCGGAGTGTGGGAATTCCGGCAAGGTACGCCCATGGTTACCTGCCGCCGGGATATGACTGGGGGATTTCCAAGAAATATTGGGGGGTCCAAATCAGTGGCGGAGGGTACCACGGCTGGGTCGAAGTATACTACCCCGATCTTGGATGGACTTTTTCAGATTTACTTCATTCGAAGAATTTTGTCGACCCTTTTCATGTCTTACGGTATATCGATGGGATCAACCTCAATCCGAGAAACAACAGGGGGGGAAGCCTGGATGTGGAAGAAGCCACAACTTTCACGATTTTCAAAGAAGAGAACACCACCCTGGCCTTAGACCAGCTTCCCAAGCCTCAGAAGGATATTCTTGCCCGGCAATTCGGGAAACAGCAGTTCGGAACGATCTACGGATTGATCAAGGATGCTTCCGGGAAACCCATTCCCAAGGGCAGTGTAATCTTATGGGAAGGAATCCAGGGTAAGGTTATCCCTTTTGAAAAAGGCCTTTACGCTCTCTTAGGGCTGGAAGATGGAGCCTACCGCTTAACCATCAAGGTGGATGGATATGGAGAGGTGGAAAAAAACCTCCGGGCCATCAAGGGAGAGATAAAAAATATAGATATTGTCCTGCCTTCATCCGGATCATCTCCATCCCTCCCTCCTTCCAAGACGGTACCGAAATCCAAGGGCACGCCGAGGGCCAAGTAATGGGCAAGGGGAAGGCTTTTTCCCTGCTCTCCGGCGGTCTGGATAGCCTTCTCGCCACCCGTCTGATCATGGACCAGGGAATCGAAGTCACAGGCCTTCATTTTATAACCCCTTTTTTCGGTTATAGCAAGAAAGGGCAGGAAGCCCGCTTTGAAGAAAGATGGATGCGCCTTTACGGGATTCAAGCGAGAATTATTGACGTCAGTGAAGAATATTTCCAGGTTCTGCGGCATCCCCGGTATGGGTACGGGAGAAACTTCAATCCCTGCATCGACTGTAAGATTTTCCTTTTCTCCCAAGCCAAAGCCCTGTTGGAGGGAGAAAAAGCGGATTTTTTAGTCAGCGGGGAAGTTTTAGGGCAGCGCCCCATGTCCCAGCGCAGGGATACCTTACGGATTGTCGAACGGGATTCCGGGACGGAAGGAATGCTTCTCCGGCCCCTTTGTGCTAAAAACCTCAAGCCCACCCGCCCGGAGTTGGAAGGCCTGGTGGACCGAGAGAAACTTCTTGATCTCAGAGGGCGCAGCCGTAAACCGCAGATGAAGCTGGCTGAAGAAATGGGTTTCCGCCATTATCCCTCGCCGGCTGGCGGATGCTTTCTTACCGACCCTGTCCTGGCCAGCCGCTTCAGAAAAATTTTCGATCAAAGCCCGGTCATTACGACCGAGGAAATCCTTCTTCTTCAGGTAGGCAGGCATTTTCAATTGCCCGGAGGGGGTCGTCTGGTTGTGGGCAGGCGGGAAGAGGAGAACCAGAAATTGATTAAACTCCGGCAGAAAGAGGATGTCCTGCTGAAAATCCAGGACATCCCCGGCCCGCTGGGATTGATTAGGGGTAAAAAGGAGAAAGATATATTATCGCTGGCCGCTTCTATCGTTGCCCGCTATAGCAAGGCCAAGGAATGGAATGAAGTCAAAGTGCTCTTTGGCCAGGAGGTTGATAATCTTTCCGGAGGCCTCTTGGTAAAACCGGCTGAAGATGATCGGATCGCCTCCCTGAGGTTTTAAACTGACTCCTCCAAAATTTTTTATTTCCGGGTTCCCTTTTTTACGTAGGATCAATATCGGATGGAGCAGGGGGTAGTTGTTCCAGTTGGCGCTGCAGGGATTGGGCCTTTTTCACCAGGTCACGGTGCTGGTCACTTTTCCTCCTCCCGGGAAATTCTTCCTGGATCTTCTGGCAAACCTTGCCGATCATTGCCCTGTAAATCTCCAAAAATTCCACTTTCCCGGCCAGGGATAGACACTTCTCGAAAAAATTCAATGCTTGAAGTGGATCGAAGGCATAAAATTGTTCCATTCCCTGGCTCAAGTTGATCTTAAATTGAAGGCTTTCGTCCCCTGGACTTATTGGCAGGGCCTGGGAGAAGGTTTGTATCGCCTTTTTGTAGAAAGCACTCCGGAAATAGGATTCGCCGGCCAGGCGATAAGGTTGAGCCTCATCGGGGCCATATAGGGTGCGAAAAAGTTTTTTCAAAGCATCTTTTCCCATCACTTCCTGCAAGAGGTTCGTTTCTTCCAGGAAAAAACGGATAAGGAGACCGTTCTCCCTGTACTCGAAAAGGAGTTCTTTAAATTGGCGAAAGACATCTTTCGTTAAAACATCGATTTCTTCCATCCCTTCCTGAAAACTCTTTTCAGCCCGGGAAAGGATTCCTTGAAACTGGCGGACTAAGTTTTCCTGTTGGGGAGGATAATTTCCCTTCTCGATCAAGGCCCGATATTTCGGGCCGTAAATTTCGAGTTGATAAAGGTCTTCCCGTATCTTCATGGCCAAGTGAAAGATGGAACCGATGGTTAAGTCAAAAATCTGTTCTTTTTCGGAAATGATTGCAGAGTTACGGCGGTACAAAGCATGGGAAAGTTCCTTGAGGGCATAAAGGAGGCTTGGCCCCCGGTCGTCGACGAGTTTGGCCAAGTCGGTGAATTGGAGGGATCCCTGTTTATAGGTCTGGTAATGCTGGCGAAAAGTCACCACCGCCAAGAGGAAGTGGCGAACGATTTCCATAATCTGCCGGTCACGTTCTTTCTGAATGAAGGCATAATCTTCCATTCCGCCGTTTGCTCCTCGGCGCAATTTTATATTGAAATGCAATGGAAAAGCAAGGGAATTATGAGGTCACCGGTGGTACTTTTCCCTTGATCTACGGAGATGAAAATGGTATGTAAAACCTAAAAAAGGCGATTCACCACAGGGGGCACAGAGGAAAGCTAAGATAAATCAAAGCACTAAACTCCTTTTTTTCTATTTACTCTATGCCCTCCTTAATTGGCAACAATCCAATATTTTAGCTGATGAATTTATTGGGTGAGAACACAGAGAAAAAATGAGCTTATTTTAATTTTTATCTTTTTTTGCGGCCATTTGCAGAAATCGGCGTCCCAGTGAATTAAAAGGAACATCGGAGGAGGGGAAGAATGAATGTCGGCGAGCGGGTGAAATTCCAATTCGGTGGCGAAGAAAAAGAGGGCCTGGTCGTAAAAATTTTTCCGAAGAAGGTTTATTTGAAGGTGGACTTTCCCCGGCACCCGGGGAAAATTGTGGTAAGGCCCATCGCGGAGCTGGAGGGAAAAGGCCCAGCACCGAAGAAAAAAAAGAAAAAGGAAAAGGGGAAAAAAGAAAGAATTCAGCAGAGAGAAGAGAAGAAGAAAGAGGAGAAAAAAACCGTCGAAGAGAAAAAGCAGGCCGAAGTATAATAACCAATTTAGTGAGAACGATTTGAAGACCTATCCTCAGGGCGGCGGGCAACCTCTTCTTTACGCCTCTTCTGTTGCCGATGGCGCCTTAAAAAATAAATTCCCAGCCAGGCCGCAATTAAAATTTGCGCAATAAGACAGACGATCAATAGGGTGAAGGCAGTCATAAAAAATTTTGGTCCAAGGAAAAAAACAGTCCTCGGTTACGCAGTTAGAACAGTATGGAGAAGGATTGGAATTCGCCCCGGAATTCTTCCATCTGGACGATCAATTCGGTAACCTGAGCGGAAGGAGGCCCGTGGCGGCACCACTGAATCATGGCCTCCACGTTTTCCTCTTCTCCTTCGCAGATGGCTGCCACGGAACCGTCGGGAAGGTTACGGACCCATCCCGTAAGATTATATTTTTTAGCTTCGCGCTGAGTGTAGTATCGGAAATTCACCCCTTGGACAATCCCTTTAATGATAAGCTTGGCTCGATTTTTGGCCATCGTTTCACCCATCTTCCTGAGCTAACATCCTTAAAAATTCGTCTTCGGTGAGGATCTTTACCCCGAGAGTCTTGGCCTTCTCGTATTTCGATCCCGGATCTTCTCCCACCACCACAAAATCCGTTTGCTTACTCACGGAGGAAGAAGGCCGCCCGCCTAAAGATTCGACTTTGGATTCAGCCTCGCTCCGGCTTAAAGATTTCAGCGAACCAGTCAAGACAAAACTTTTCCCCTCCAGCTTGCGGATAATCGGTTGCACCGGAAGAGGCCGAGAAGGATATTTCACCCCTGATTCTTTGAGCTTCTGGATAACTTTTTGGTTGTCCTTCTGCTGGAAAAATTGAACAATCGAGGTAGCAATTTCATCTCCGATCCCATGAATGGTCTTGAGCTTTTCCCAGGAGGCCAGGGAGATTTTTTCTAAGGTAGGGAACCCCCGGGCTAAAAGTTTGGCGATATGCTCTCCAACGTGCAGGATACCCAGGGCATATATAAGACGTTCCAAAGATGTTTTTTTACTGTTTTGAATGGCCGTTAAAATATTTTCCCCCAATTTCTCACCCATTCTCTCCAGAGTAAGGAGGTCTTTGAGGGTGAGGGCATAAAGGTCGGCATAATCTTTGACCCGGCCTTTATCAACCAGCTGTTCAATAATTTTTTCCCCCAGGCCCTCGATGTTCAGGGCATCTCGGGAGGCAAAATGAATGATGGTTTCCTTGAGCTTGGCCGGGCAGGCAATGCCGGTGCAGCGGAACACGGCCATCTTTTTTTTCCCCCCGGGTTTTTCCACGTCGGATCCGCAAACCGGACATTGATTAGGAATACGGAATTTTTTTTCTTTACCCGTCCGTTTTTCGAAAACGACCCGGACCACCTCGGGGATGACGTCTCCAGCCCGTTGAATGACCACCGTATCTCCGATGCGCACATCTTTTTTATCGATCTCATCCTGATTGTGCAGCGTGGCCCGGCTGATTTCGACGCCACCGACTCGCACGGGGTCCATAACGGCGGTTGGGGTTAGGGCGCCGGTTCTTCCCACATTGACGATGATGTCGCGAATCTTAGTGGTGACCTGTTTCGGTTTAAACTTGAAAGCCAAAGCCCATCGTGGGCTGCGAGCAATGTTGCCCAAAGTTTCCTGGAGGCGGAGGGAATTGACCTTAATGACCACTCCATCAATCTCGTATGGAAGTTTATCCCGGAGTTCGTCCACTTCCTGAAAATATTCAAGAACTGCTTCGATTTTTCGGCATTGCTTGCGGTGGGGGTTCACTTTGAACCCCCAGTGCAGAAGGGCTTCAAGTAATTCCCATTGGGTCGCAAAAGTTTGACCGGAGAGCTGGCCCGTCCCGTAACAGAAAAAATCCAAAGGGCGTTGGGAGGTAATCGATGAGTCCAACTGACGCAATGAACCCGCTGCTGCGTTACGCGGATTGGCAAAGAGGGATTCTCCACTTTTTTCCCTTTGGCGATTCAATGCTTCAAAGGCTTTGATAGGCAGGTAGACTTCCCCCCTTGCCTCCAGCCTGGAGGGTAAAGATTCTCCTGGGCCAGGAATCAAAGTGAGGGGAATGGTTCTGACGGTCTTCAGATTCTGAGTAACGTTTTCCCCTACGAACCCATCCCCCCGGGTAGAGCCAGTGGTAAAATGCCCATTTTCATAAATGAGCTCGACAGCCACGCCATCCATTTTTAATTCGGCGCAGTATTCGATGTCGAGGGAGGTTTCGAGGAAGCGCTTTACCCGGCGGTCGAATTCCTTGACTTCTTCTTCTTCAAAGGCGTTGGCCAGGCTGAGCATAGGCAGGGTGTGCCGGATTTCCTCGAATTTTTCCAGGGGAGGGGCGCCGACTCTTTGGGTGGGGGAGGTGGGAGTGACGAAATTGGGAAATTGCTGCTCCAGATTTTCCAACACGCGCATGAGCTGATCATATTCGGCATCGGAAATGACCGGGTGGTCGAGTACGTAGTACCGGTAATTGTGAAAGTTGATCTCTTCCCGGAGTTTTTCGATTTTCGCTTGGGCCTGCGCTTCGTTCATATCTGATACCTTGCCCACATCGTTTTTGGCCCCTTGATGTTTTTTAAGCATAATAACTCTGTGGTTTCTGCACTACTAACGTTCAAATTTTTGAAATTTTGTTAAGCATATTTTAATTTTATCTGTGTTTATCTGCGTCCAATAAATTTTGGGCTGCGGCACTGCCGCGCTTTGGCCTCTGCGGATAATTTTGCCTGTAAAGCCGCCACCAGACCGAAGCAGCCGGTCAGCATCATGTCCCCGTAAGGTGCGGCCATATAATACTCTAACCCTTCGGCGAGCGTTCGCTGCGGGCCGGTAACCGCGACAAAACGAACCCCCTTTTTTCTGGAAAAATCAGGATGAATAAAATAGCCATGCCCGCCGTCCCGGAAAATTTCGTCATGGTGGAGACGCCCTTGGGGAAAGCGGCTTAGGATGGACCTGAATTTTTCGCCGGTCAACATGCCGGTGTGGTGCTCGAAGATTCCCCAGATTCTATTGCCCTGGATTAAGGCACCCAGAGTATGCTGATTTCCCATATTTACGGCAAGCAAGCCTTCTTCCTGTTTTTCCGCCGCTCTGGGGTCGCAAAGGATTCCCCAGAGGGCTGCCGCGCAAGTATCCATCACGAAAGCCCCCGGGGCATCCCTCTGAACGGCAGTCATGCGGGTCAGGTATCCGGGAGGATTCCGGTAAATCAGGTCTGACAGATAGCCTCCTGAAAGAATAAATTGTTTCCAGTAAAGAAAGCGGAAACGCCGATTGCTCCCTTGAGGTTTAAAACCGTGGTCCTGAACAGCAATCGCATAGGTTGGGGGCAGGTTCACCAGAAAAGGTCGGAGAGCTTTCTTCAGAGAAGCCAGATCCACATCGCCGAGATGGATCGTCTGCGCGTTAGCGGGGAGGGTGTTGGCCAGGAGAATTCCCCGCCTGCGGATTTCCTCCAGGTTATCATGCAAGGTTAAAGCGGCAAGTTTCGTGGCGTAAACCTTCAGTCCCGATCTAAGATGTTTCTCTACGGCCCAAGCGCATGGCCCGCCGCCCATGGTGTTGCCAGTCAAAAAGATATTTTTTTGAGAGGCCGTTGCCTTGAATATTTTTTGAGCAACGATCTGGGTGGGAGAAGGGAGGATCATCTGCACGCAGTTCTCCATCGGTCTCCCCGCTTCATAAATGAGGATATCCTGGGTTCCCCCGCCAATATCTATAGCTAAGATTTTCTCTGGGAAGGCCATCCCTATCTCTCCATTCCCCCTGGATACCTCTCGAGATGGAATCAGTAAAAAATTAACATGTTCTTTAGAGAAAAGGCAATAGGGAAGAGGCAATGGGCTATAGAGCAAAGGCCCACGGTTTAAAGTTCAAGGCTCAAGGGAAAAAGCCCTGCGCCTGTTTCTGGCACCAACGTTTGTCCCTTGCCACCCCCCAGTTTTCTCATATGGCTTTGCCAAGGCCCAGGAGGCAGGGCGATTCGCTTGACACCATAAGGCGTTGATTTCTCCGAGGATAAGGCGGGAAGAAGCACCCCGCCCCCTCCGGCGGATGAAAAAACCCTTCACCTTTCCAACAATATCCCGGCCGATGCTGCCAGCGCGAATCACCCTGCCTCCTGGGCCCGAACTAAGGTGCGGTAGAAGCGCCAAGCGGGAGGAAGGGCCTTCCCGCATCCTGAATCGGGGGGCAATGGCCTTGCCAAGGGGGGAGAGCGTAGTTTCCGCGGTGGAATGGCGGGGAGTTAGGGATAAGCCAGCAAAGTGAGAGAAGCCCGCCTGTTCACCAAAGGGGGTAAGTCCCTTGTTCAGGGTGCGGGAAGGCCCTTCCTCCCGCTCCCTCTCGGCCAAGGTCTAAGAAAGAAAACTGGGGGGTGGCAAGACGTTTGTCCACCTTGACCTTAATTATCAGAGAATGTATGATGGCCGTGCATGAAAACCAAGATTGCCAAGGCCGTTCATTTTTTTGTTCTTCCTCTCCGTTGCTGAAAAATGGGGTAGGGTCAATGGTAAAAAAAACTATAAAAAAGAGGTATAAGGCGATAGGCAATAGTCGGTGGGCAAAACCTATGGCCTGTTTTTATAAGGAGAATAAATGAGAGCGCTGGAGGGAATAAAAGTTTTAGACTTATCCCGACTCTTCCCGGGTCCTTACTGCTCGATGATTCTGGCAGACTTGGGGGCTGACGTGCTTCGAATCGAGGACCGAAGGTTCGAAGGGGAGGGGCCGGGGATGCCTACGATCATGCGCAATAAGCGGCACATGACTTTGAATCTGAAACATCCCCAGGGAAAAGAGATTTTTTACCGCCTGGTAAAAGAAGCAGATGTAGTCCTCGAAGGATTCCGCCCGGGGGTTACCAAACGGCTGGGGATCGACTACGACCGCTTAAAAGTCTCGAACGAAAAGTTAATCTATTGTTCGGTTACAGGGTATGGGCAGGACGGTCCTTACAAGAATATGGTTGGACATGACGTTAATTATTTGAGTTTCGCCGGAGTGTTGGCCTTGACTGGCGAGCCCGATAGAAAACCGATTATTCCGTCGATCCAGGTGGCGGACATGGCCGCCGGGGGGATGTATGCCGCCCTGGGAATCATGGCCGCTCTATTCGCCCGCCAGAAGACCGGAAAAGGGCAATACATAGACATCTCCATGCTCGACGGCATTATCGCCATGTTACCATTTCCAGTGAGCCTACTTTGGGGGCTGGGGGTGACTCCCCGAAGAGGTGACACTCTCCTAAGCGGCCGGTATCCCTGCTACAACGTTTATGAAACCAAAGAAGGAGAATATATTTCCCTGGGAGCCTTGGAGCATCGCTTCTGGGTGATCCTCTGCCAAAAGCTGGGGCGCGATGATTACATTCCTCACCAGTATGATGAAGGGGAAAAACGCCGGGAGATCTTCGGTTTTTTGCGCAAGACCTTCCAGGAAAAAACCCGCGAAGAATGGATGGAGGAATTAAAGGATCTTGATATTTGCCTGGGGAAGGTCTTGCATCTTGATGAAGCCTTGAATGATCCGCAGGTAAACCATCGCCAGATGATTGTTGAATTCTCCGACTCCCAGAAAGGTCGGATAAAATTACTGGCCTCCCCCATCAAGCTTTCCGAGACTCCGCCGGATATCCGCCGGGCCCCGGCTAAATTTGGGGAACACACCGAAGAAGTGTTGAGAGAACTTGGTTTCGGTGCGAGCGAGATTGAGGGAATGAAAAAGGAAGGGATGGTGTAGAGCATTATCAGTAAGGGAAGGATGGAGAGGGGGAGTTGAAGGCATTCAACTCTTGAAACAGGAAATAAATTTTCTAAAAGAGCGATCGTAAGAGCGTTCGCCGGCCGGCGGGAAGAAGCAGCCGGGAAGTTCATTATTCCTCCGGTGATAAGAAACACATTCGCAACATTTTCCCCTGCGGGAGCAAGGATCGTAAGAACAGGTGCACTTCTCCAGATTTTTCTTCAGGTCGCATTCCATCTTCAAAACTCCTTAGGAAAATTGGAATATTAGAATGGAGGAATAATGGGGTGAGCGATGATAGACCTTTATTCACTTTTCCCATTGTTCCAATATTCCACTATTCCATCTTTCCTTTTTTATCTATGGATATAAAGGGACAATGTCAAGGCCCAGGGATTCCTCGAGGCCGAGCATCGAATTCATGTTCTGGACAGCCTGACCCGATGCGCCTTTGACCAGGTTGTCAATGGCCGAGAGGATGATGAGGCGGTTGATCCGCTTGTCCACCTTAACCCCGATATCGCAGTAGTTCGACCCACACACATCGGCGGTGCTGGGTAGAAGGTCGGAGGGGCGGATGCGGACGAATTTCTCCTTCCCGTAAAATTCCAAATACATCTCGTGGATTTCTTTTTCCGAGAGGGGCTTGGCCAGGGTGGCGTAGATTGTGGACAGGATTCCCCGCTTCATGGGCACCAAGTGGGGGGTAAAAGTAATGATGACCTTTTCCCCGGCCACCCGGGTGAGTTCCTGCTCCATCTCCGGGGTATGCCTATGCTCGGTTACTTTGTAGGCCTTGAAGTTCTCGCTCACTTCGGCAAACATAGAAGAGAGGACGGCGGAACGGCCGGCTCCGCTGACCCCGGACTTGGAGTCGGCGATGATGGTGCGGATGTCGATGACCTTGTGTTTCAGGACCGGGGCCAGAGCCAGAATCACGCTCGTGGGATAGCAACCGGGGTTGGCGACCAGCCTGGCCTTTTTAATTTCTTCCCGGTGCAGTTCGGGTAAGCCGTAAACCGCTTCTTTTAAAAGCTCCGGGGCAGTGTGAGGTTCATACCATTGCTCATAGACCTTCGGGTCGGCCAGGCGGAAATCCGCGCTCAGGTCCACGACCTTGATACTCTTTTCTAGGAAGCTTGGAGCCACCTCCATGACCGCCTTGTGGGGCAGGGCTGTGAAGACGAAGTCGCAGGCCTTGGACAAAGACTCGACTTCTAGAGGCTGGCAGACAAGGTCAACCTCTTTCAGAATAGACGGGAAAAGCTTCCAGATCGGCTGGCCCACATTTTTCTCAGCGGTCAGGGCGGTCAGCCGCACCTGGGGGTGCCTGGAGAGCAGCCGCACCAACTCGATCCCGGTATAGCCCGTCGCTCCGATTACGCCAACGCGCGTCATAGTCTTTCTCCGTGAAAAAGGCAGTAAAAAAGGGAAGGCCAGAAGACCTTCCCTTGATTTTGACTCCAACCTGGATTACCGCTTGGAGTATTGGAATCTCTTGCGAGCCCCTTTCTGTCCGTATTTTTTACGTTCTTTGATTCGCGGGTCCCGGGTAATAAGCCCGGCCTTTTTAAGGATTTCACGGAATTCGTCCTTCACTGTCAGAAGCGCCCTGGTGATTCCGTGACGGAGGGCACCGGCCTGGCCTATCATGCCTCCTCCCTTGACGGTAGCGGAGATATCAAACTGACCAAGGGTTCCGGTGAGTTCGAGAGGCTGGGAAACCATCACTTTAGCTGTCTCCAAGCTGAAGTAACTGCCCAGCTCTTGGTCATTGACAGTTACCTTACCTGCACCCGGGCTCATCCAAACCCGGGCGATAGAAGTTTTTCTTTTACCGGTTGCGTAGAATGTCTTTTCGGGCATTTTCTCTTCCTTTTAGGCGAAAGCCTCAGGTTGCTGGGCTTGGTGAGGATGCGCTTCGCCGGAATAAACTTTCAGTTTCTTTAAAAGTTTTCGACCCAATTTATTTTTAGGGAGCATTCCTTGCACGGCCATGGTGATCAACCGTTCAGGTTTTTTCTCTTTCATTTTTTCGGCACTAATGGATTTAAGTCCGCCGGGGTATCCCGAGTGATGAATATAAAGCTTTTCTTTCCATTTATTACCGGTTAGAGCAACTTTATCGGCGTTGACCACGACGACGAAATCGCCTACATCCATATTCGGAGTATAAACGGGTTTATGCTTTCCCCGGAGGAGAACCGCCACTCGGGAAGCCAACCGCCCCAGCACTTTGCCGTTGGCATCCACCAGGTGCCACTTCCTTGTGACCTCTCCTTTATTCGCCATAGGAGTTGCCATGAAATAACCTCTTATATGGAAATTTAAATAATTATTATATTGAATATAAATTAATATGTCAATAAAAATTCATGTAGAAATTTTATTCATATCAAGCTTTTACAGGGGGTAACTCCCCCTTTTTAGACCTAAAGCGGAAAGGTTTTGGGGAAGATTTTGGAAAATGGAAATTCATCCCTTGACCTACCCTTTTCTTTTTTGGTAAAAACTAAAAAAGGCGATTCACCACAGAGGGCACAGAGGGCACAGAGGAAAATTAAGATCAAATAGCGAAAACAACACAATATTCTATCTGGCGAATTTATTACATGAGAACACAGAGAAAATATTGAGCTTATTTTGTTTTTTAACTATGAAATTATTCTCTGGGATCTCTGTGGTGTAAAAAAATCGCTCAATTTAGGTAAAAGAAAAATCCCCCCAACCCCATTTTTACTAAAAGGGGGTGGGAAGGGTTTAAAAGTCTATCCAAGCAGAAAGGGGAGGGGCAATGGAGACAATTTTCAAGAACGGAAATATCCTGACCATGGAAAAATCAGCACCGCCGGCCGAAGCCATAGCTTTACAATTCGGCCGCATTGCTAAGCTGGGCCTGGCGGCGGAGATCGAAAAACTGGCCACACCCGCGACGAGGATCATCGACCTTAAGGGGCAGACAGTATTGCCAGGATTTATCGACACGCACAATCATTTTTGCCTCTATGCCTTGCTTACGGACCAGGCAGATTGCCGGCCAGCCGCTGGCTGCGTGCGGGGGGTGGATGTGGTGGAAGCTTTGAGGGCCAAAGCCGCGAAAACACCGCCTGGAAAGTGGATCATGGGTTGGGGTTATGCTCCTTATTTGCTTGACGATAAAAAAGATCTTACCAGGTTGGAGCTTGACCGCGCCTCCAAAAAACACCCCATCTGCCTGGTCCATGTTTCCGTTCATGGCGCAGTAGTCAACAGCCGCGCTTTGAAAGAATTGGGATTCACCAAGAAAACCCCCAACCCTCCCGGAG
>JAOUFX010000416.1 GCA_029857975.1 Deltaproteobacteria bacterium
TCTGGGAGGCCGTTCGAAGGCAATGCTATCACGACGGGAAGTACTACGGGATCCCCCATTCGGCGGCCACATCGCTCCTGATCTACCGGAAGGACATTTTCAAGGCAAAGGGGTTGAAGCCGCCGGAGACCTGGGATGACTTCATCAAAGTGTCCCAGGCCATGATGGAGCGGGACAAGGACGGGCGGGTAACCCGTTACGGCCTTTCCCTCCCCGGCGTGGGCCTCTTCATCAATATCGCCGTGGGAGAACTGACTAAGGCGAACGCGGGGCGACTCTTCGACCTCAAGACGGGCCGGCCCACCTTCACCGAGAAGCAGGTCATCGAAGTGCTGGATTTCTATAAAAAACTCAGCGCCACGGTCCTGCCGCCCGGCTGGCTGGGCCATGGATACCTGGACACCTTTGCCAACCTGGCCACTGGCAAGACCGCCATCCTCTACCAGGGTTATGGCCGAGGGGCGGGCTACATCGAGAAGTACGCCCCCAAAGGGACAGCCGACCCAGATCATTTTGGGGTGCTGCTGAAGCCGCATGGGCCATCCGGTAAGGAGACGGCGGCCCAGATCGATGCCGAGCCCTGGATGATCTTCAAGAACGCCAAGTACCCGGAAGAAGCGGCCGCATTCCTGAAGTTCTTCTTCAAGGAGGAGAACTACATCAAATATCTGCACACCGTACCCATCCACCTCCTGCCTACCCTCAAGTCGGTGCGGGCGAATCCAGCCTACCAGGCCAATGAGATGGTCCGCAAATGGAAGGAGTGGCAGGACATGCAGTATCGCTACTTCGATTCGGGGCAGGCGAAGCCTACGCTGATCGTGGACTGGAACGACCTGAAACTCCCCTTCGGGCTCGAGATCCTTGGATCGGGCATCGTCCCGGACATGGTGACGGATGCCGTCCGGGGCATGCCTTCGGCCCAAGCGGCGGCCAAGGCCCAGGCCCGGGCGGAGGAGTTGATCACCAAGCTCGGTTACAAGCGCTGGTAGCCGCAGAGAATTCCAGGACCGGCACATGCCCGCTTCGAGCACGCGAGGCGGGGGTGTGCCGGTCCTGGCAACCGCAAGAGCTTTAGCGAGGATGATGACCGGCGTTACTGATCTAAATCCCTATTCCCAATCTGTGGAGCCTTCCGGAGTGCAATCCCGATCCAGCGCCACCCCCGGCGGACCCGGTATCCCCCGGCGGGCAGGTTGGATCGCCATGGCCAGGCCAAAGAATCGCGAGCAGCTGGCGGGGCTGCTGACCATCGCCCCGGCCCTGTTCTTGATCCTGGCCCTCACGCTGTACCCCGTTGCCTACTCCATCTGGCTCAGCCTGCTGGAAAAGCATTCTTTCTTCCCCCAGGAAAAATTTATCGGCCTCGAGAACTTCTTCTACCTGTGGAAGGATGAAGAGTTCTGGACCAGCCTATGGTTGGGGACCGTCTATTCCATCTGGACTATCCTCTTCCAGATTGTCCTGGGGGTGGCAGCCGCCCTCATTTTGAACGAGACCTTCGTGGGACGGGGTTTGGTTCGGGCCATCGTTCTATTTCCCTACATGATCCCCACGATCGTGGCGGTGATTCTATGGAAGTGGCTGCTCAACGACACCTATGGGGTCGTGAATTACTGGTTGTTCGCCCTGGGGATCGTCAGGGATCCAATCAGCTGGCTGGGCGCCGATCACATCATGCTTTCGGTCATCGTGATGAGCGTCTGGCAGTTCTTCCCCTTCGTCCTGCTGAGCATCCTGGCCCGGCTCCAGACCATCCCTCCAGAGTTGTATGAAGCCGCCAAGGTCGATGGAGCCTCGGCCGCCCGCCGCTTCTTCCACGTAACGCTCCCCCAGATCCGCGGGATTCTTTTCGTGGTCATCCTGCTGCGCAGCATCTGGATGTTCACCAAATTTGACACCGTCTGGCTCATGGGCGAGGGGGCCGGCGCCGGCCGCTTCATCCGCACCCTCCCGGTTTATGCCTACATGCGGACCCTGACGTACTACCAGGCCGGACTGGGGGCGGCGCTGGCGGTGATCATGTTCGCCATCCTTATCGTGTGCACCGTCATCTACTTTCACATGTTCCGAGAGGAGGCGGACATCGGATGAACCGCTGGCGCTTGCAATGGCCCTCAACCCGCAGCCTCCTGTACGTAGGGGCAGCTCTCCTGGCCCTGCAGGCTGCTTTCCCCTTTTTCTGGATGGTGTCCACTTCGTTCAAGCCGCCCGCCGAGGTGTTCGCCCAGCCCCCATCTTTTATTCCCGAGGATCCGACGTGGGAAAACTTCTGGCGGCTCTTCACCGCCACGAACTTCCTCGTTTACTTTAAGAACAGCCTCATCGTCTCGGGTCTGGCCGTTTTGCTTACGATGGTGGTGAGCGCCACTGGAGCCTACAGCCTCACCCGGTACCGCTACCTCGGCCGGGAGAAAATCGCTGGGCTTATCCTTTGCACTTACATGTTCGCCCCCATCATGGTGGTGATTCCTTTCTTCATCCTGGTGAAGAAAGTGGGGATCGAAAACACCCATTTCGCCCTGGTGCTGGCCTTCACCTCGTTCTGTCTCCCTTTTACCCTCTGGTTGATGCGGGCTTTTTTCGCAACCATCCCTCTGGAACTGGAAGAGGCTGCCCTGGTAGACGGGGCCGGCCGGGTGCGGGCACTCATTTACGTTGTGCTCCCTCTGGCGCTGCCGGGCATCATCGCCACCTCCATCTTCACCTTCATCCTGGCGTGGAATGACTACATTTTCACCCGGATCCTCATCACCTCTGACGAGCTGAAGACGCTGCCGGTGGGGGTGCAGGATCTCTTTCACTCGGCCCTCATCGACTGGGGGTTGATCATGGCCGCTGCGATGATGATCACAATTCCCGCCTTGCTCTTTTTCCTCTCCGTGCAACGGTATTTGATCCGGGGCTGGGGGGCGGGTGGAGTCAAAGGCTGAGCGGCGTGTTGCCATGGCCTATGGAAGTAAAACTCCAACAATCTATATTTCGATAATGATTGCAGGTTGTGGAGCCGGCGATATAAAATCTCAAGAAAGGAGGAACAGAATATATGAGGCTGAAAGATAAAACCGCGTTAATCACCGGAGGGGGAAGAGGGATTGGCCTCACGACGGCCATGTTGTTTTTCGCCGAAGGAGCGAAGGTGGGGGTGGTCGATGTTAACGAAGACCATTTAAAAAAAGCGAAGGAGGCTGCGAGGTCCAGGGGTTATGAACTCAAAATTTTTATCGGGGATGTTTCCAAAAAAGAATCGGTCCAGAGCTTCATGGGTTCCTTTGTAAACGAGTTTGGCCGCATTGACATTTTGGTGAATAATGCCGGGATGGCCATCTCACGTCCTTTCCTGGAAAAGACCGTTGAGGATTGGATCAAAACCCTGGAAGTCAACCTCATCGGCGTCTTTCTCTGCGCGCAGGCCGCGGCCAAGTACATGCTGGCAGAGAAATCAGGAAAAATTATTAATATCTCCTCGATTCGCGGCATCGATCACTGTGGGCGAGAAGGCATTATGGATTATAGCGCTGCCAAGGCAGGCGTGATTAATTTAACAAAAACTATGGCTAAGGAATTGGCTCCCCATATCAATGTCAACACCGTGGCGCCGGGTCATACCTTAACGGAGATGACAGCTTCCCTACCCGAAGCAGTTCGGAAAAATATGATCGAGGGTTCCTATCTAAAAAGAATGGCTCAGCCAGAAGACATCGCCAAGGCAATTTTGTTCCTGGCCTCGGATGACTCCAATTTCTTTACCGGACAACTGCTCTTGGTGGATGGGGGCTTCAGCCTAAAATAGAGCCTCTGGCAATGAGAAAAGGAAAGAAGAAATTGAGGAGACGGGAAAATTGGCGCGCATGATCCTGGAAGACATCTGCATCAGGAAGGTAGGGAAAAATAACAATTGACAGCATCGTTCAAAAAATTGTAGGATTATTTATCCAAGGCGTAAAGAGTTTAGGGTTGGAATAAAAAAGCCGTGAAGCTCTTGAAAGCTTTCGCGGCTTTTTTATGGGGATCGATCCGGGCCCTTTCCTGTGCATTCTGTAGTATTACGAAAATTTTTCAGTTCAACCTATCCTCATTGGATGAGGG
>JAOUFX010000418.1 GCA_029857975.1 Deltaproteobacteria bacterium
AAAGTGGTACACCCCCGGGGGATATGATAAGGACCGTGTTTCATTCCGGGGGGGCGGCAGGCGTAAAACCCCGCACCAAAGGTTTGCTTCTTGGCCAGGTCGATTAACTCCCCTTCGACGATTAAAACTTCTTCCCAAAAATCATGAACCAGCGTTTCAGCCGTTTTTATCCCGGGAGGGAATTTTAAGAGCCGGGTGTAAGACTTTGTTTCCGGGTCTAAGCTAAGGATTTTTTCCTTAATACCTAAGGTATCTCCTTCCACCGGTTTCCATTCGTAGTGAGTATCCACATCGATAAATTCAATTTCTCGCTTGGGCATTTTTCATCCTCCCTTTCTCCACGAGTGACCCTCTTTATCTCCCATCGCAAGAAGCTCCGCTGATTTCCCGTGGATTTAATGTTTTTTTCTTTTTTCTTTTACCTAACTGACGTGCCGGCGAAAGACGGACTGTTTTGGCTTCCTTGACCATTACATTCCGCAAGCCCTCCCATTTTTTACCGAAGGATCGGCTGATCTGAGGTCCGAATTCTTTGACCAATTTTAAGGCAATGATGTCATGGGTGATATAATCTTTGGCCAGATTGATCATTCCCCGGTTATGGGTCCAGGTGGCCAAGGCTTCCCCCTCTTTGCTGAAATGACTACGTGATTTTCATTCCTTCAATCTATAGCAGGATTTCATGCGGAGAAGTAAGGTAATACCCGACCGGCGCCAGGCTTTTTCCGTCTGCAATGGGCCATCAATGTTTGAAGGCCCTTTGGCCGGTGAAGACCATCGTCACCTGTGGCTTGGCTTCGTTGCAGGCTTGAATCGATTCAAAGTCCCGGTCGGATCCTCCGGGATGAACAATAGCCGTAACGCCCTCTTTAATTCCCACATCTACGCCATCACGGAACGGAAAGAAGGCGTCGGAAATCATCGCCGAACCTTTAATCCCGCCGTGATCTTCCCGGGTCCGGTGGTAAATCTCTTCTTTGGCCTCCGGACCGCGTCTCCCTTGGCTGATCTCTATTTCCAGAGTTTTATAGGGAATTCCGTACTTCCGGAAGCAGAGGGCATCGGCATATTTGGTGTAGGCTTTAAAAACGGCGATTTCCGCCACCCCCACTCGGTCCTGCTCACCCGTCCCAATCCCTACGGTCCGGCCGTCTTTTACGTAAAGCACGGAATTGGAGGAAACCCCCTGTTCCACAGCCCACCCGAAAACCATGTCGGCATATTCTTTGTCCGTCGGCTCCCTGGCGATGACAAATGTTTCTCCTTTATAAGTAGCCGCAGCCTTCTGGAAATCTTCTTTGCTGCGGATGGCGTTGATAGAAGATTGCTGAACGATAATCCCCCCATCCATTAGGGATTTGAAATCCGCAAAGCGCACTTGCCGGTATTCAGACAAGCGGTCGATGCGCGGCACGCGGATGATGCGCAAGTTCGCCCGGCGCTTCAGAATATCCACGGTCGATTCTTCGTATTCCGGGGCGACCACAACCTCCAGATAATTTTCGCTGACCATCTCGGCCGTGGCTTTGTCCATGGCCCGGTTGACGGCCAGACAGCCTCCGAAGGCGGCAATCCGGTCGGCCATATTCGCCCGGTCGTAAGCCTCCGCTAAAGTCGGCCCGTAAGCCACACCACTCGGATTGTTGTGCTTCATGATGGCGGCGGCCGGTTGATCCATCAGGTATTTTAAAATATTCAGGGCATTGTCCGCATCCGTGAAATTGGTCTTTCCGGGGTGCTTTCCCGATTGCAGCATCTCTTCTTCGGATATGGCGCTGACCAGGCCTTTCCCGGGTCCGATAAACTCACCACCCCCCAGAACTAAATTACCGTTGATCAATTCATAGAGAGCGGCCTCCTGGCCGGGGTTTTCGCCGTACCGTAAGCCCTTCTCGATCCACTCCCCGGTTTTTTCATCCGGTATCTTCCAGCTTCTTTTCCGATAAACTAAAATCTGATTGCCGAACTGAATGATCATGCGCTCGGGAAAATGATCATCCATTACTGTCCGATACATTTGCTTCAACTCGGCCATCTTTACCTCCTTGCCATTTATTCCATTGGACACAGATTTCCGCCGCTATTCGCAGCTAAATTTTTTCCTGGGCAAAAATTTTACCTTGACGAAGTTCGGGTTTGGACCTTATTTATCCCAGGATACTAACAGAATGTCGGCTGAAATTGAAGGGATTTTTATTCCTCCCTTTGCACCTTCCCGCCAAGGCCCCTAACCGGGATTAATCGCCCCCGATCCTAAACCCTTTCATATCTCCAATTCCTTGCCGAGATTTTTCCGGTAATTTATAGTGGACACTTTATTTGTCTAAGTGGGCACTTCAGTTATGGTCTCCTCTGATCAAGGGAGGAAGGGAGCTACGGAGATAATCGCCCGTCTCGTGCCGCCCAAAGGTGAGGGAAAACGCTTACCGGGATTAAAAAAATTTCGAGAAGCGATTAAACTTAATAGGACGCAGATTTTCGCAGATAACCGCAGATAAATATTTTCTTTTTAAGGTTCGGGAGGGCGGGAGGAATCTTTGTGCCCGGATGAGCCTCAAAATCGCCTGACGAGCCTCGCCACCTCTTCCCCTAAAATCCCCCGAACCCCCGCTAAAAAGCCCCCAATCAAACCCAAGGTCTTGTGATCTTGTGCCAAAATTCCATTGACACACAATTCCCTCTTTTATATATTTAACTCACCACAAAGCGAGTTCTTATCAATAATATCAATCATGAAATCAATCGTTAACGCTGGTGATTTGCGGACCTTCGTGGAGCAGGTTTATCAAACCGTTGGGGCTTCGAAGGAATACGCTCAAATTTCGGCTGAAGTCATGGTCGAGGCCAATCTGTGCGGGGTGGACTCCCACGGTGTGAGGATGCTTCCGGGTTTTGTTACCCTCGTAAGGAATGGAAAGATCAAGCCCCAGGCCCGAATCCAGGTAATCAGGGAAACCCCGGTGATTGCCCATCTGGATGCCAACCTAGCCCCGGGACACGTAGTCTCGGTCCAGTCCATGAAGATGGCGGTGAAAAAGGCCAAAACCTCGGGGATCGGCTTTGTCCTGGTTCGCAATTCCACCCACTGGGGAAGGGCCGCCTACTACTCAGTGCTGGCCGCGCGGGAAGGCTGTGCGGGGATCTGCTTCGTCAACACCGAATCCAACATGCCCTACTGGGGAACCCGGGCGCCCAGGATCGGGAATAATCCTCTCTCCATCGGCGTCCCGAGGGCCTCGGGCGAGCCGGTCGTCCTCGACATGGCCATGTCCCAGGCGGCATTCTTCAAGATCGTACTGTACAACCGGGAAGGCAAAAAAGTACCTCTGGGGTGGGGAGTGGATGAACAAGGCCGCCCCACGGATGACCCTGCGGCGATCCTCAAGAGCAAGCGGCTCGTTCCCACGGGACAGCACAAGGGGTCCGGGCTGGCCCTGATGACTGATATCCTGACCGGGATCCTTTCCGGAGGAATGTTTTGCGGGGAACTCTTGGGAGAAGCCAAGGGGATGCCCCACTCAACGGGTTATGCCCAGGCCTTCATGGCCATCGACATTGCCTTTTTTCTTTCCCTGGAAGCGTTCCAACGAAGGGTGGATGAGCTTGTGGCCTATGTCAAAGGGGGACCGCCGGCGGAGGGCCTCAGCGAGATTCATATTCCGGGGGAAAGATCCTGGAGGGAGAGGGCGCTGCGGGAGAAAGTGGGGATTCCCTTGGATGAAATCACCCTGGGCGAGCTTCGAACCCTGGCCGACCAGCTGGGAATTCCCTGTTTTCCGCTCAGCGAAAAATAAAGAACCGAATGGGACACAGATAAACACAGATGAACACAGATTTCATAATCGCAAAAGATTTACAGACATAAGACTTAATGGGACGCGGATGAACGCGGATCAACACGGATGAAGGGTTAAAAAAGAAATACACACCGCAGAGCGAGCGGAGGGCTCGGAGATTCTTAAAACTCCCCATGCAAAAAAAAGGATGTCTGTTCTTCACAAGGCATCCTGAGTAAAACCGCCCCCTCTCCCCTTACGGGGAAAGGGGGATAGAAGGTTACTCGGGGCAATTTATAATTTTTCCGGA
>JAOUFX010000417.1 GCA_029857975.1 Deltaproteobacteria bacterium
GGGGTCCAGCCAGCAGCGAAGGTCACGCCAACCAGGAAGGAACCTACGTACCCCAAAGGTTTGGCGCGGAGATGCACTTTCTTCTCCTGCTGCAAAAAAGCCCAAGAGAAGACCCCGCTGATGAAAAGTCCGAAGAGGATGACCATGACTCCGCCCACGATGCGGATGGTGTCCCGGTGGGCCGCCAGGAATTGGCCGATGAGCGTGGCCGAAGCTCCCATGAGGGTGAAAAGTGCGCTGAACCCCAAGATGAAAAGCAAAGAATGACTAAGGATAATCCAGCGCATTTTCTGCTTCGGATGTTGATAGGTGAGTTCCTCGAAGGAAAGGCCGGTGAGGAAAGCCACGTAGGAAGGCACCAACGGCAAAACACAGGGCGAGAGAAAGGATAGAACTCCGGCGGCAAAAGCAAGGTAAAGGGAAAGGTCCTGGGCTCCGCTCATCGAGAATTTCCCCCCTTTTTTTCATACGGGCTCTCCCGCTGGCTGATCTCTAACGGCGTGTCGCTCCGGGCTTTGGGCATCGAGCCTCTGAGCAGCCAGTGATTCTGCAGCCCCTGTATTAATTTTTCCGCTTCCTCCACAGTTTCATGGGTTGAAGCCAGCAAATCGGGAATCTCCGGGGCAGCCTTCTTCACACTTCCCGTAATGGCTTTCATATCGGTGGTGATATCCTTCACATTGGCTGTGATCGCTGGCGTCTCTCCTGTGGCTTTGAGCACATCTTTCGTGACTTGGGGCAGATCGGCAGCGGCCCTCTTTATATCGTCCAAAACCGCGGGAATCTCTTTTAAGGTTCGGTCAATTTCGGCCATCACCCCGGGCAGGTCTCTGGAAAATTGGGAAGCATGCTGCGTTGTCTCCTCTACATGGACCGCAGAACGGCGGATAGATTCAATGGCCGCTTTTATCTCTCCATGCATCTTTTTGTCCTGGAGAAGAGCCCCCATGCCTCCTTGGCCGTTTTTCAGCTGAGCGGCGATAAATTCCACATGGGTCAGTAGAGTGAAAAGTTTTCCTTGCGGGTTATTGAGTTTTTCCGTTACCGACCTCAGATTTTCCAAAGCTTCGTCCAGCTTCTTGAGGGGAGTCTTGACATCGACCTCTTTCAAGATGTCGGTCAGTTCCTTGGGCTCCTCGGAAACGAGAGTTCCTCCCACCGGAAGAGGCGGCTGGTCCGGTGAGCCCATGGTGACTTCCACCGTTTTAGCGCCCAGGAGAGTGCTGACAATCTTCGCCAGCGAATCCTGGCGGATGTTATCCTTGTAGGTCTCCAGAATCTCCAGGGTCAATTCTACCTTATTCTGGGGATTCAGGCGAAGTGATTTTACATTGCCCACTTCCATTCCGGAAATGGTCACTCCCGTACCCGGCTTCAGGCCGATGACCCTATTGAATACCACCGAGTAATAGTAACGTTTTTCAAACCACTTCTGCCCCCGGGCGATGAAGACCAGCTTCACGACAATCAGGGCCAGGGCCAGAATAACAAAGATTCCCACGTAGCGATCGAAATGTTTGATTCGAAAATACATCTGCATGGCAACTTCTCCTTAATTCATGTGGACCCAGACGCCGGTTGTTTCACCTGGGCCAATCGTTCCTGCATCTCCTGGGCTGGACCTTCGGTTACGATACGCCCTTTTTCCAAGAGGCCGATACGGTCAGCAATGGTAAAAGCGGAAGGCCCTTCGCTGGTAACCATCAAAAAGGTTGCCCGGGTTTTCTGATGATACTCCTGTAAAGCTTTGAAGACCAGATATTCGGCTTCTCCCCCCAGGCCCGTACCCGGTTCGTCCAGAAAAAGAAGTTCGGGTTCCAGGACCAGGGCTCTGGCTAAAGCCGCTCGCTTGCGCATTCCCAGGCTCAACTGAGCAGGGATGGAGCGGTCATATTGCCGGTCCACTTCGAAAAGAGCCATTTTTTCAGCAACCCGGGCCTGTACTTCAGCCTCCTTTAATCTGGTATGGTACCGTAAAGGCAGCGCCACGTTATCATAGATCGACATATTACTGATTAACGCGGCTTCCTGAAAAACAAAGCCCATCTTTATCCGCACGGCTTGTGAAATTTCTTTAGAGGCGGTAGCCAAGTTGATTCCTGCGATCTCCACCCTTCCGTTGGCTGGAGAAAAAAGCCCGCTGCAAAGCTTCAAAAGGACTGATTTTCCACTCCCGCTCTCCCCCAGAACCACATAAATTTCGCCCCGCTGTAAGCGAAAGTTCAAATCCTGGAAGATCTGCCTTCCATCAAGGCTGAAAGCAAGGTCACGGGCTTCAAGAATAATGTCCATAATCAGTTTTGGCCACAGAGTTCACAGAGAACACAGAGGTTTAAATACCGTAAACCGTGAGGCGCAAGGGGAAAGGGGTAAAAACCTTGGCGCTTAGCGCTATGCGCTCTGCGTTTTTTTCAGTGCCCTCTGTGTGCTCTGTGGTTAAAGAATTTTTACAACTGGATTTCCATTCCTTCATAAATCCCCAAGCATTCCATGTTGGCCTTTTGATCCCCGATTATCTGCCGGCAGTCTTGGATCATTTCTTCTATGCTGGCGTCTGTTCTTTCCTGGTTATGGTGAAACAAGCCAAATTTCTTTACCTTAGCGTCCAGGGCTAACCTCAACGCATCTTTATAAACCGAGTGCCCCCAAGACTTATTTGTTTTATATTCTTCCTCGGTGTATTCAGAATCATGGACGAGCAGGTCCGCGCCGGAGGAGAAATCAACATAATCCTTATAATCCAGTCCGCCGGGATGTATAAAAGTCAACTCATTGTCGGTGAGGAAAACAAAGGCCCGGCCGTCCTCCATGAATTTGTATCCAATCCCCGGATTGGGATGACTGGTGGCGATGGGGGTCACATTCATGGATTTAATGGCAAAGCTATTTTCGCAGGATTGATGGTAGGAAATATTCGCTTGCACATTCTCGAAATCCACCGGAAAGTTGGGGGCCGCCATGACTTTGGAGATCATTTTTTTTATGGAGTCCTGAGTAAAAGGACAGCCAAACATGCGAATGGACGTTTCCTTCCGGTAGATCGGTTTAAAAAAGGGGAATCCCAAAATATGATCCCAATGGGAATGGGTAAAAATCATATTGTATTGAAATCTTTCTTCTTCCAGCAATCGATTCCCTAACTTCCGGATGCCCGTGCCGGCATCAATGATGATGATTTCATCCCCGCTCGTTCTGATTTCAATGCAGGTGGTATCTCCTCCGTATTTTAGGTATTCCGGTCCGGAAACTGGAATGGAGCCCCTCGCTCCCCAGCATCGAATTATCATTTTTTTCTTCCTTCGTTTCCCAGATTTGGCTCCGTCTTGTTTGGGCCGATTTAGGATCACAGGTAAAACAACAGGGTCAGCAACACGTTGAACAGGATGATGGATAAGATCGCACTCACCACGCCTCTGGTAGCCACCTGGGGTACCTCGATGGAGGAGTAGCGCACCGTCAGCCCGTGATAGGTGCAGGTCAAAGCGATCAGCAGGCCGAAGGCGGCGCTTTTCAGGATTCCAAAAACCAGATCCGTGGCCGTGAGGGAGACCATCAATTCCCTCAGGAACACGGGTAAATCCGCAGGGAAGATCAACTTGGAGACGACGAAGCCTCCCAGTAGGGCCACGGCGTTGAAATAAACAGTCAGACAGATGACCGCAATGGTTACGCCGATGATCCGGGGGGTCACGATAAAATAAATCGGGTTGATTCCCATAATCCGAATGGCTTCCAATTCATGGGCCACGATCATGTTTCCCAACTCGGCGGCGATGGCCGTTCCCGACCGACCGACCACGATGATCGCTGTAAGCAAAGGCCCCAGCTCCCGAACGACCACCACAACCAGGATGGTGCTGATGAATTGTACTCCCCCTATGAGGGCCATCTGGCTACCCACTTCCACGATGACGATCGTCCCCAGGGCCAGAGAAACCAAGGTGACAACCTTCAGGGCTTCTACGCCGGTGAAGTAGATCTGGCGCAGAGTAATTTCCAAGACCAGGGAAAAACCTTTCTCCCTCTCGGTGACTATTTCTTTGAAGGCCAGATAAAGGAGGGCGGAGAGGCCGAGATAATAGTATA
>JAOUFX010000419.1 GCA_029857975.1 Deltaproteobacteria bacterium
CGCCCGTTAGTTTGCAGGACCTGCGAAGGAAGATCTATCTAAAGGCGAAGTCTGACAAGACATGGCGGTTCTGGGGACTGTATGTTCACATCTGCAAAAGGGAGACGCTGCAAGAGGCCTACCGGATGGCGAAGAAGAATGATGGGGCACCCGGGATAGATGGGGTGACCTTTGAAGCCATTGAGGAATCGGGTCTGGAGGGTTTTCTTGAGCAAATCCGGGATGAACTGGTCTCCGGCACGTATCGACCGTCGCGGAACCGAAGGAAGGAGATTCCCAAAGACAATGGTAAAGTCAGGGTTTTAGGGATACCCACCATACGAGACCGCGTGGTCGAGGGAGCGCTCAAGCTGATCTTGGAGCCGATCTTTGAAGCCGACTTCCAGGAGGGGTCATACGCCTATCGACCTAAGCGAACGGCCCATGAGGCGGTGAGCCGTGTGGCCGGGGCAGTTGTGAAGAACAAAACCCGAGTCATCGACGTAGACCTTAAGGCCTATTTTGACAACGTTCGGCACCACATCCTTTTGAGGAAAGTAGCCGAGCGAGTGGATGATGACCAGGTGATGCGACTGATGAAGCTGATTCTGAAAGCCAGTGGGAAGCGGGGGGTACCGCAAGGTGGGGTAATCTCGCCATTGCTCAGTAATATCTATCTCACCGAGGTGGATAAGATGCTGGAACGGGCAAAGGAAGTTACCCGCTGCGGAAAATACACCTACCTTGAGTATGCCAGGTTTGCTGATGATCTGGTGATCCTCGTAGATGGCTTTCGGAAATGGAACTGGCTGGGCAAGGCGGCTTACCAGAGGCTCCTTGAGGAGTTGGATAGGCTTGAGGTTCAAATAAACCCAGAGAAGACTCGGATGGTGGATTTGGCCCGGGACGAGACTTTTAGCTTTCTTGGCTTTGACTTTAGAAGGGCTAAAACCCGGCGAGGGAAGTGGGGAGTTCGGATCACGCCGCGACTAAAGGCGAGGACGGCTCTCCTGCGCAAGCTCAAGGAAGTGTTTCGGCGCTTCAACTCCCAACCCGTGGATCGGTTCATATACCTGGCCAATCCTATTTTGAGAGGATGGGTTAATTATTTTCGGGTCGGGCACTCCAGCCAGAGCTTTAGCTATATCAAAGACTGGATGGAGAAGAAGATCCGGCGGCACCTTATGCGTGCGAGGAAACGCTGTGGCTTCGGCTGGAACAGGTGGAGTAGAGCCTGGATCTATACCACCCTGGGTCTTTTCAATGACTACAAGGTGAGGTATTACGGGGTTGAAAGCGCTGCCAGTCGATAGGTCCCATAATCCTTTAAATGAAGGTAACAGGAAAGCCCAGTACGGGAAAACCGTACGCCGGGTTTGACGAAGCGGGGGCTGGAAACGGGCTAAACCGAGTACCGCGCCAGCCCTCGACCCTACTGATGAGGGAGGGCTGGAGATAGGGCCTTAACCACTACGCCAGCTCTCTACTCTACCCGGATCCTTAAATTTTGCCATTTCAATTCAATGTCTTTTGGAATTCAGTGATAGCTGGATCGTTGAAAAAGGAGGATTTCCTGTCCCCTTTGCCCTCTTTTAAGTTTTTTTTTGGATTTGACGATAATTATTTTAAGTCGTTAATATTTTGTTAGGGCAAGGTTTGGAAAATGGAACCTAATAAAATCGTCGCTCGATTTCTCAACGGTGAAATTATCAAGGGATATACCCATGATTTTTTTCCCGACAAGCCTGCTTTCCATATCAGCCCCGCTGATCCTAAAGTTTCCAATGTCCCTATAGAGGTTCAGGTCAAAGACCTGAAGGGCATATTTTTTGTTCGGGATTTTCTGGGAAATCGATTATACAAGGAGCAGAAAACATTTCCCCATGGTACGAAAATTACTGGACGGAAGGTGGAGGTAACGTTTAAGGATAAGGAATTGATGATCGGGTCCGTTTTGGGTTACGACCCTAAGCGACCTGGCTTTTTCTTTTTCCCCAGCGATCCCAAATCCAACAATCTAAAGGTTTATATAGTATCCAATGCAGTAAGTAAGGTTAATTACTTCTCCTAAATTTATTTCAGCCATCCAATCATCCAAAAGAGGATGCTCGTCTCCCTTCCCCTGCATTCCTTCAAGAGGTTACTTTACGATCTTTCATAGGAGTTATTTTGATTGTTTTCGGTTTCCGTATCGCTGAGTTCTCTGGGTGGGTCTCGGATCAATTGTTGTGTTGATTATCCTTACTGCTATATTTGGATACTGACCCTGAAAAGGATTTTTGCTGAAGGTTTTCAGTAAAGAAGGCGAAAAGAAATTGAAATTTGAAAATCGAAAAGGAAGAAATAAATGCTGTAGAGAGAAGGCGAGGAATTCGGAGGACGGCGAATTCAGGAAAACAGGAAGATCACAAGGAGACGGATCATCTTGAAAAGCGTTTGGGATTTTGGCTGTGGAAAAGGGATTTATCACTGCGGAACAGGTCATTAACGCTTTGAGAATCCAGGTGATGGAGGATATAGAAAAGGGGAAACACAGGCTCATTGGCCGAATCCTTTTGGAGCAAGGGCTGATTACCCTTTCTCAGATTAACGATTTATTGTCCGCCTTGGGAAAAAATCTGCCTTTATTTCCTACCGTCTCAACATCCGATTTCCTTTGTTTCTTGCATTTTGTCCTGATCTGACAATTTCATCAGTTATCCTTATTGGTGCGGGCCAAGAGCCATCTAGGTCCGTCAAGGAAAGGGGGGTTTTGCACCTTTCGTCTTTTCGCCAGCCGGAGCAATGAAGAAATGGAGTCGGTATCCCCATGTAAGGATTTTCATATTTCAACCATTTGACCTGGTCAATAATTTCTGCTATGATGCGGTAAATTCTAGAATTCCCCTACAACCCTTTCCCTGGATTTTAAACCCAGGCCTTCCAAAAAGCGGGGAATAAGAATGCGGGGTGATCCGTTAGTCCCCCAGCCTAAGTGTCCCGCCAAGGCGCAAAAAGCGCCAAGCGATATTTTTAGGCTTCTATTCCCCTTTCTCGATAATTTTTTGACCCCATCACGCTCAATTAGGAAAACAAAAAAGGGATTTTCGGCGAACTCCCTTTGCGTCCTTTGCGCCTTGGCGTGAGGAGAAGTTTTGTAGGTGTTTTTTATCCTTAGAATTAAAACTCGAGACTCATGGGTGGAGACCAGATTGTCAAAATGAAAGATCCGACCCCGGATCTTGAAGTGAAGAAAGTGGACCATTATTACTTGGCGATAGATGCCTTGGCACAATACATGGAGATTCGGGAGGAACCGGGAGTCTTTAAAACGCAGAGGGAATGATGGTAAATCAAAAAGTCAGTGACAATCTTATGATTCCAAAAGAAAGAATTGAACGCATCATATTTTTGATCCGCGGCCAAAAGGTTATATTGGATAGAGACTTGGCGGATCTTTATGAGGTAGCTACTAAAGCATTAAATCAGGCAGTGAAACGGAACGAACGACGTTTTCCCCCGGATTTCATGTTTCGATTGACAAAGGAAGAAAAGAAAGAACTGGTCACAAATTGTGACCGGTTCCAAACCCTAAAGCATTCCTCTGTTTTGCCCAGTGCTTTCACGGAGCAAGGGGTGGCGATGCTTTCAAGTGTCTTGAATAACGAAAGGGCGATTCAGGTAAACGTCGCGATTATGAGGGCCTTTGTGAGGTTGCGCCAACTACTGGCTTCACATAAAGAACTCGCGCAAAAACTGGAAGAATTGGAGCGACATCTCAAAGTTCATGATGAGCACATCCAGGCGATTTTTAGCGCCATCCGCCAATTGATGGCAGCGCCCGAAAAGCCGCCCAAGAAAATTGGCTTTCAGCTGCGGGAAAAGCGTGCGGCGTATGGCAGAAGATGAGGAGGGCGGAAACAGGGGAGGGGAAAAAGTGCAAATTTTCAACTACGTCCCCTCCGACAACCCCTCCGACGGCCCGGTCCGTGAGTCTATTTGCCTACTTGCCTTGGATTCACAATAACCATTTCTCCCAGCATTCAACGAGAAAATCCATCTTTTAATAAAGCAAAATTATGAAGAAAAGGACGCTATGAGGAGCAAGGTCATTCT
>JAOUFX010000420.1 GCA_029857975.1 Deltaproteobacteria bacterium
GGGCAGGCAGACAATGGTGCGGGTGGACATAGCTCCGTTCCCGTAACGGGAAAGGCCGGCCCCCAGGCGGATAAAAGGGGCCCTGGCCCTGCCGTAAGCTTTGGCCATGTATTCCAGCGTTGCCACGGGGAGACCCGTCAGGTGGCTGACTTTATCGGGTGAAAATTCAGGGAGTATTTCCTCCCGCAGTTTTTCAAACCCCTGTACGTGAGAGTTTAGAAATTCATGATCGATGAGATTTTCCCCGGCCAGAAGATGCATGAGTCCCAGAGCCAGGGCCCCGTCGGTTCCGGGACGGACCAGAAATGTTCGATCGGCGAGGGCAGAAGTACGCGTGGCGTAGGTTTCAATGAGCCAAACCGCAGCCCCTTTTTTCTTAGCCTCTCGGACCCCGTGGAGAAAGTGGATATTGGTGGCGACGGCATTGATTCCCCATAGTATGACCAGATCGCTCCCGGCGACTTCATCGGGGTGGGGGGCGGCGGTGTTCCCCATCACTGCTTTCCAGCCAGCTTCCTTAGCCGGGGCGCAGATGGTGCGATCGAGGCGAGAAGCTCCCAGACGGTAAAAGAAGGGATGGCCGGAATTGCGCTGGACGAGTCCCATGGTTCCGGCATAAGAATAAGGAAGGATCGCTTCGCCCCCGTATTGGACGATGACTTTTTTCCATCGTTCGGCAATATGCTGAATAGCTTCCGGCCAGGAAACGGGACGAAACTCGCCGGATCCTTTGTGGCCCGTACGCAACAAGGGGCGGGTTAGACGCAGGGGCGAGTGAACCGTATCCTGGTAGCGGTTCATCTTGCCGCATAGGGTGCCCCGGGTGAAGGGATGTTCCGGGTCGCCCTGGACTTTGACGGCTTTGCCGTCAACGACTTCTACCAGTAAACCACAGGTGTCGGGACAGTCGTAAGGGCAAACGGACCGTTTCATTTCACCAGGCAAGGATTCCCTCCCTCTCACCGGCCATAGAAGAGGCGCGGGGGTCTGATTTGATGCCATACGCCGTCACAGGCGTCCAGCTCCTCTTGGGTGAGAGTAATCTCTGCAGCCTTTAAATTCTGTTCCAGCTGCTTGCTGGAGGTGGCTCCGCAAACAATCGAGGTAATCGTCTTATTGTTTAGAACCCAGGCTAATGCCAGGGCAGGTAGGGTTCTGCCGTGGTCTTCAGCTATTTTCTGCAGCTTCTGCACAGCAGAGAAGTTCAGGTCATTCCAGTATTTCTGATTATAGGTGTAACCCTGATGGGCGAGGCTGAACCTGGCCCCTTCTATCGGTTTCTTCTCTTTTTCGTACTTCCCGGATAGGAATCCGGCTGCCATGGGACTAAACGGGCACACCCCGACCCCTTCTTCGCCGCAGAGGGGCAGAAGCTCATATTCAATATCCCTGGTAAGCAGATTATAGGGCGGTTGAATGCAATCCCAGCGGGCCAGGTTGTGCTTATCGCTGATCCAGAGGGCCTTGCTGAGCTGAAAGGCCCGATAATTGGAGCAACCAAGATACCTGACCTTTCCCTGGCGGACAAGGTCGTCCATGGCCCGCAGGGTCTCTTCCAGGGGCGTGTCGTAATCCGGCATATGGGCATAATAGATATCGAGATAATCCGTATCCAGTCGTTTCAGGCTGTCTTCAATCCCCTGCATGATATGCTTGCGGGAAAGCCCGATATCGCTCGGACTCGTATCCTCTTTACCCTGCCAGGGGGTAAAAGGCTTCGGCCGGGCCAGGTCAATGGGGCCTGAAATTTTCTGCTCGCCGTACTTTTTCCCCAATTTTAATATATGGCCGACTTTCGAGGCCAGCACAAGGGAATGGCGCTGTCCTTTAATCGCCTTGCCCACAATTTGCTCGGTTACCCCATTGACATACATGTCTGCCGTATCCATGAAGTTAACGCCGGCATCCAGCGCCCGATGAATGATTCCGAGCGCTTCTTTTTCTTCCACCTGGCGTCCAAAAGTCATGGTGCCGAGGCAAAAAGAAGAAACTTTCAAACCCGTCCTGCCCATCTTTCTGTATTCCATCTAATCCCTCCCGTTTATCGTAATGGAACATTGATCAATTTATTACGCTCCCCTCTCCCCCGAATCCGGGGGAGAGGATAAAGGTGAAGGGGTTTAAGGCAGTGTCAATGCCCGTTCCATTGTTTATGCGAAAGTCAATAACTTTTACCTTTGGCCTTGAAGTTCAGCCAAATTTTTAAGGGGCTTAACAGTTACTAATACAAACGCAATATATAAAGTGTCATTGCGAGGAGCGCAGCGACGAAGCAATCCCACGAAGAACGAGATTGCCGCGCCCTTCAGGCTCGCAATGACTGTAACAATATTTATTTCGTTTGTATTAATATTCTATACCGTTATTCTATACCATCATTTGGGCGATTTTTCATCCAAAAATACAAAAAGGTGGAACATCGCCGTCATGCGGGCCTTTGATACCTAAATTGAGCGAATTTTTAACCACAGAGAACACGGAGAATAATTTTCCTCTGGGCCCTCTGTGGTGAATCGCCTTTTTTAGGTGATACTTACTTGACGACTTGCACCGTTTCCCGCTTGACCAGTTCCCAGTCGATCTCATACCCCAGGCCCGGCTTCTGCGGCGCATAGACCAGGCCCTGGTCATCCACCTGGATGTCTTCTGCCAGGCCAAATTTATTGGCCCCATGGGATGGAAACACCTCATAGAAATCGCAGTTGTTAACGGCCATGGTGACATGCAGGTTGGCGACATTATTTAGAGAGTTCCCGCCGTGATGGATTTCGCACTTCATGCGAAAGGCCTCGGCCAGGTGGGCGATTTTTATCAGGGGCGTGATGCCGCCGGCCACGGCCACGTCGCCGCGCAGGATATCCGTGGCCATCTGCTGTATCCACTGGGCCATGCCATAGAAACGGCCGGGGGCATATTCGGTGGACATAATCGGGATGTCCAGCTTATTCCTGAGCTTGATATAATTATACACGTCTTCTTCGGCGAGCGGATCTTCGTACCAGAAGTAGTCTAACGCTTCAACGGCGCGACCGACCCGCAAGGCATCTTCATAGCCGTAGGCCCATATGGAGTCCAGCATCAAAACCATGTCATCGCCGACCGACTTGCGCACGGCCTGGCAAATTTTAATGTCTTCACGGGGAATCCCATGCGGATGAATCTTGTACGCCGTCCATCCCAGGGACCTAAAATATTTGGCTTCCTCACCATAGGCTTCGGGAGTGGGGAGCCATGCCGAGCTGGCGTAGGCCGGCACCCGGTCTCGACAGGTGCCCAACAGGCGGTGAATGGGAAGATTGGCGACCTTGCCAGCCACGTCCCACAGGGCCACGTCCACCGCGCCGATGGCATAGGACGAGACCGACCGATTCATCTTCCACAGCCGGTGCCAGATGGCCCCGATATCCAGAGGGTTCGCGCCCATGATGGCGGGTTTGCCAAATTCAATGAGCGGCCCGACGAACGCATCGGCCCCCTGCCTCGAGGAGCCGAGAAAGGCATGGCCCTCGACTCCTGCATCTGTGTATACAGTCACTACACCCAGAAGCCTGTGGCCGCCGAAAGAACCGCTCCCCGTTTTCCATACCGCGCTTTTCCAGTTAAACAATGTTACGCTTAAATCAGTGATTTTCATGGTTTGCCTCCTCCTGACAAGCCTTTGATGCCTACAGGAACTTATAAGAAATCGTCTTGGGGTAAGTTGAATAATTTATACCTAAGATGAAATGCCTCACCCCATCTGAATCAGGTTTAAATCCAGTTCCTTTGACATTTCATCGAAAAGGACCGGAATCGCCATCAGGGGAATGCCGACTACAATGGTGTGCCTCAAAGCCGCCAGGGTCAGGAAGTACCATTTATAGTTGGAGGTCAATGATTCTGGGCCGATGGATGTTCTCATTTAAGACCCAATCCCCTAAAAATGCAAAGGCCGCAGCCCGTTGGAATTGCGACCCTCGACGTCCGTCATCTTAACACAGCTGGTTGAGGACGGGCAAGAAATTGCTTGCATAAGGCGAACTTCAATACCCTTTCGACATGCGGCTCTTGCTTATGATCGGATACGTCGTCT
>JAOUFX010000422.1 GCA_029857975.1 Deltaproteobacteria bacterium
GGAGGGAACGCAAGGTCTCCCCTTCTTCCACCGGTTCCTCCAGGAGGATGGGCCCCGCCTGATCAAAACCGAGGCGGTCGGCCATCCAGAATTCTAATCTTACCTTCGAGTAAGACAAAGTTGTAAATACCTCTCTTGCTCTTTCAGGCTGAACTTGCCACTAAATTCCAAGCACCAAATTCCAGACAATTTTCAGACCCCAAAATTCCAATGACCAAAACGGGGAGGTATCGTTTCGGATTGGAAATTTGGGATTTTCTTCTTTAAAATTTCTCGATGAGTTCCTCCAATCCCACAGACTTGAGAGTTTGCGGCAGCGGCCTTCCCGTCTCCGGGTCCCACCCCATCAATTCCCGGTAAGTGCGGACCATGAAATCAAAGTAGGGCTGGATCGGTCGCCCCTTTACGGGACCGTCCTTCGGCGTCTCGCTGTACCGGAAAGAAGGTTTTTCCAACTCGGGCTTCAGCCCGTGGCGCAAGTTGAAGACCCGCAGGAGGTTGACGATCCTCCGGCCGATGTGGGTAGCGCTTTTCAAATCCAGATCCCACCCGGTTACCGCCTTGGTGGCTTGAACGGTCAGCTCGCGGTTTGGACAGCAGAAAGCGCAGATCCCCAGGCAGTCAACGAACTGCAGCCAGCCGTTCTCCTTGGCATTGATCGCCGCTACTTCCCAGGGAGAGAACTTGTCGAACACCGGGGGATACCCGAGCCGTTCCGGGAAGACCCCTCCCCGGGTGGCCTCGATGGTGCTGGTGTTGGAGGTGCAGGTATCCAGCATCTCACACCACCGGCCGCGGTGGTCATGACCTCGGGGGGCAGCCCCCGTGAGGGTATAGACCCCCCAGTTCACCGTCTCTCCCCCGGTTTTTTCCGAGGCCCTCTTAACCCCTTCAGCCAACAAATTGCCAATCCCCTGGCGCTGGGCGATTTTCCTTAGCAGCTCCTTTGCGGCTTCTACGTTGCCCCAGGTAAGGTCTAAGCCATCCAGATCCTTCTTGCTGAAGACCTTCTTCTCGTAACATTCCATAGCCCAGCCGATGGTCCAGCCAGCTTCATTTAGGTCCATGCCCATCTCATCGTTAAACCAATTGAGCATGACGGCTGCCCCCGGCTCTGTATTCCCGATTACCGGTCCCCAAGCAGCCAGCCCTTCGTATTCCGGCTCTTCACCCTTAAATCCCTTATAGGGACCTTCGGTCACCTCGCAAATCTTGCAGTGTTTCAATTGACAGGCCCAGCAGGGATTATGCTTCATCTTGAAATGGGTGCGGAGATGCTGGCCGTCAAAATTCCCATGTTCGGGGAAGATACCGGTTGTATAGTTTTTTATGGGCAACCAGCCTCCCAGCGCGGCCGCGGAAAACCCCCCACCCGTTCCAAACTCGTAGATCCGCTTGGACCCTTTGGTCTTGGCATCTTCGTGTAATTCCCGGGTCAACCTCTCCACGGCTACCTTATCTTTTATCGGAATCTCCGCTTTGCCCCTGGCCACAACGATGGCCTTGAGGCGCTTCGATCCCATGACCGCCCCCATGCCGTTGTGCGCGACTACATGGCCCCCATCGCCGGAGATCATGGCAAAACGGACCAGGTTCTCCCCCGCCGGCCCGATGCACTGGACGCTTCCCCGAAATCCCAAGTTTAACTCTTTCCGTAAAACCTCTTCGGTCTCAAAAGTTCCTTTGCCTTGTAGATGTCGGGCATCGCGGATTTCGGCTTTCCCGTCGTGGATGAAAAGATAGACCCAATGGGGAGCAGCCCCTTGAATTAAAAAACCGTCGATTCCAGCCAATTTGAGGTAGGCCCCGAAAAGGCCATTGGCCTGAGAGCTCCCGGCCCCATTGGTCATGGGGCCTTTGGTGACCACGGAAAAAGTTCCGGTTCCGGAGATCCGGGTTGCTCCCAGAGGGCCAGAGAAAAAAATGAGACGATTGGCTGGATCATTCCATTCCACTCCCGGAGGGACCTCATCATAAAGATAACGGGCTCCCATCCCTGTCCCGCCGACGTATTTTTTCAATTTTTCGTCAGGGATTTCTTCCTCTTTGATTTCCCCCTTGCTCAGATCAACGCGGAGAATCTTGCCCATATAACCATTAAGCTGCGTCATGATTTGTAAACCTCCTCACTCATTGAACTTTTAATAATACCTACAAAAGGCGATTCACCACAGAGAGCACAGAGAAAAATTAAGATAAAACAAGGAAATAAACTCCTTTTCTCTGCTTTACTCTTTGCACTCGTTAAGTGAAAACAACACCATATTCTATCTGACGAATTTATTACATGAGAACACAGAAAAAATATTGAGCTTATATTTTTTTAACTATGAATTTATTCTCTGAGATCTCTGTGGTGTAAAAAAAATCGCTCAATTTAGGTAATAAAAAAAGAATATCATATTAATCTATAAATTACCCCCAAAATGCGCCAATCTTTAGGTTGCTATTTTTCCCCCCTGCTTCCCCAGCTCTTTCCAACGCCCAACTTTCGACCCTGGCGGAAGGCATCGGCTGTTCCTGGCAGTAAAGCACTGATTCTTTTTTAAAGTAAGGGCCGTCCTGGGCCATCGATTAAAAAAATTCCCTGTACGGCCAATCGTTCATGCTCCCGATTATCCCCGAGATTCGCTTGAGGAAAAACTTGACGAATTCGAACGAATCGAAGTTCTTATCTATTATAGCCTGATATAAAAATCAACAAAATTAATTAATACCCATCACTTGCTTGCCCCCAGTTTTTAAGGTTGGGTTTCTTTTCAATAATTCCCATGCTTGGCGGGAGAGGGAAAAAAATTTGAAAAAAAATCTTGACAAGTTTTGGCCATTTGGCTATAAGAGCTCAGGGATACAGGTATACATGGATACATAAATGTGCATTCATTAGAGAGGCCGAAGAGACCAGAATCGGAAACTGATAAACTCCCTCCTCTTTTTAATTCGCTAAAATAGACTTACCATGAAAGGGCCGCGGATGGACTGGGATAAACGGGGCGAGGCCAAATTCTTAGAACCACCTCATTCTATCTCTGACCAGATATACGAACTCTTGAAGCAAAAAATCCTTCATGGCGAAATAGAGCCTAGCCAAAGGCTAATGCAAATCCAGGTTGCTGAAACCCTGAAGACCAGCCGCACTCCTGTACGAGATGCTTTCCGCCGCCTTGAGCAGGATGGACTCGTCGAAAGACTTCCGCAGGGTGGGGTCCGGACGACCCTTATCGATAGCAAGACGGTCAATGAGGTCTTCGGCCTGCGAAACGTTTTAGAAGCCTATGCCGTCGAACTGGCCTGCGATAGAATCACACCCGAAGATATTTCCATTCTAAGAAGGCTCATGCGGCAGGCCAAGGAGATCTTGGAATCGAAAGAAGTCGACCGGGAGACCAAAATAAAGAATTTGTTAGAACTGAATTCCCAATTTCATGACACCATCTATCGCGCCACGGAAAACTCCTATTTATTGGATTTTATTAAAAATTTAAGAAATATCGTCCGGCGGCTGAGATACTTAGGGTTGAGAGCAGACCACACCTGGATCCAGGTTTGGGAGGAACATGCCCAATTGATAAACTACCTGGAACTTCGAGATAAGGAATCGGCAATCGAATTAATTAAAAAACATTTAGTGAGCGCTGCTATGCACGTGGAATTTGCTCTTAAGGCCACAACGGATTCGGGTCAACCAGACTAATATATAGAAAGCAGCCTGGAGATAAAGGATCGAGGCAGTCCACTCCCCTACCGCTCAGACCATATCGGTAAAAGAAAGCGCCAAGAGAGTGTTGCAGGCCGAAGGGTAAGCCTGTTGATCCTCGGGGTCACAGAAAAAAATAAGGAGGTTAAGGCTATGAAGTCACATCGAATGGCAGTAGTGGCGGCGGTTTTTGTTATGGCGTCGTTTCTCCTTTACCCGTTAGGATGGTCGATTGCGAATGCCAAGGTTATCCAGATGAGGATCGCCCATTATATTGACGAGAAGCATCCCCTTCACCTGGGCGCCATGCAGTTCGTCTCCAAAGTCGACGAGCGCACCAAAGGGCAGGTGAAAATCACCATTTACCCCG
>JAOUFX010000421.1 GCA_029857975.1 Deltaproteobacteria bacterium
TGAAAAGAACCCCGGGGAGGCGGATAAAGCATTTGAGATTTTCCGGCAAAAAGCTTACGAAGTCGTGCGGGATAGTCGGGATGATCCCCAGCAATGCCTGTCAGGCCTAGTCGAAGTTCTTCAGGAAGCCAGAAAACGGTTCGATCGGATCGAAGTAAGTAACAAGGGGTCAAAGCCGCGGATTGGTATCGTCGGTGAAATCTACATCCGCTCCAATGCTTTCAGCAACGAATTCATCGTCCGGGAGTTAGAGAAGCTCGGCGCCGAAGTCTGGTTGCCTCCCATATCCGAATGGTTCCTTTACCTGAATTTCACTTCCCTCAGGTATAGCCTGAGGAACAAACGGTACGGATACTTTTGGCGTACCTACATCACGGAGCTCGTGCAAAAGCGCGATGAGCACAAGTTGGACCATGTTTTTGCGGGGAACCTCGTCAATCACCCCGAACCTTCCATCTCTGAGACCCTGCGAGAAGCCAAGCCCTATCTGGATGACTCGTTTGAAGGAGAAGCGGTTCTCTCCGTCGGTAAATGCGGCGATTATGTAACGAAAGGTGTTTCCGGCCTGGTCAATGTCATGCCTTTTACCTGCATGCCCGGAACAATCGTCGGGGCAGTGATGAAACGATACCGCGAAGGCCACAATGACATTCCCTTTCTGAACATGGCTTATGATGGGCAGGAAGAAACCAACACCCTGACGCGACTGGAGGCCTTCATGCATCAGGCGCGGCAGTACCAGCGGCAAATGGGTAAAAGCTAAAGAACAGCTATCAGTGGTCAGCGCTCAGCGCTCAGCGAAGACCTTCCAATAGCTGGATCATTCTTTTGGTCCTTCTTTTCCGGCTGAGGACTGATTGCTCCAGGATCAACCATGCCAAGGATCGCTTTGTTTCTATTCACCGGCCTATTTCTCGCCCTCACGGTTACCCCAGCGATTTCTTCGGAAGACCACAGCCTTAGCGCCGCCCGCCAAAGAATGGTTGAGCATGACCTTAAAGGGCGGGATATCACCGATGCCAAAGTCCTGGAAATCATGAGCCGGGTGCCGCGTCATCTTTTCGTCGATAAATCTCTGCAGAGTAAAGCCTATGCCGATCATCCTTTGCCCATTGGGGAAGGGCAAACCATCTCCCAACCTTATATCGTGGCGTTGATGACTCAGATCCTGCGGGTGAAACCAGGGGAGAAGGTTTTGGAGATCGGCGCGGGGTCGGGCTACCAGGCAGCGGTTTTGGCCGAGCTAACCGACCAGGTCTATACGATCGAAATCCAGGCCAGCCTGAGTCAAACGGCCGCCCAGCGTCTCAAGCAGTTGGGGTATGAAAAGGTTAGGGTAAAGTATGGAGATGGCTATTTCGGTTGGGAAGAACATGCTCCTTTCGATGCCATTATTGTCACTTGTGCGGCCAACCATATTCCTCCCCCCTTGATCAAGCAACTGCGGGAAAACGGCAGGTTGATTATTCCTTTGGGTAGTACCACCTATTTTCAAACTCTCACGCTACTCACCAAAAAAAATGGTAAGACCGATGTCCAGCACCTTTTGGGCGTCTCTTTTGTGCCTATGACCGGGGAGGCGCAGAAAAGATAAGGCCCATCCTCTTTATTCTTCGATCATGAACTCAACAAATTCTGCAGCGGTCCCCTCTTATCGCCAATCGATTCTCCTTTTTCCCTTCTGCACCATATTCTTTTGGGGTTCCATCTATATTTATATGCCGATCCTGGCTCCCTATGCCAAAATAGTGGGCGGTTCGCTCCAGGCCGTCGGTCTGGTCATGGGAGCCTACGGACTCTCGCAGTTCCTGTTGCGCATTCCCATAGGGGTTTGGTCAGACCGCCTGGGGAGAAGGAAGCCCTTCCTCCTCCTTGGTTTCATCTTCGACGGCGTTGCCTCCGTCGGTCTGATCCTGTCCAGCAATACGGCCATGCTCTTCCTGTCGGTCCTTACCGCGGGAATAGCCGCCAGCACTTGGGTAACTTTCACCGTTCTCTTTTCCAGTTATTTTCCGATCGGTCAGATTGCCCGATCCATGAGCCTTATTCTTTTTTTCAGCCGCCTTGCTCAGATCATCAGCACCTATGCCGGCGGAGCCATTGCCGAAGCCTGGAGCTGGACGGCTCCTTTTTACATCGGGGGGATCCTGGCCCTTATTGGATTCCTCTTGGCCACGGGCATTACCGAACGCCATGCGGAAAGCGGTTCTTCGGCCTCCTGGAAGGGACTCTTGTTCGTGGGGCGCAATCGTGTGCTCCTTAAGGTTTCGTTACTCGGGATTCTCCTTCAATTTGCCAGCCATTCCACCACCTTTGGGTTTACCCCGATTTACGCCCAGCAGATTGGAGCATCGAAAAATGACCTCGGAAGCCTCCTTTTCTTTTTTATGCTCCCCGGGACCCTGGCCATGTTTATTTCCGGAACCTACGCCGGCCGATGGCTGCAGGAAAGGTCGGTAATCCTTGTGGGTTTTCTGATGGTTGGGGTAGCCGTCCTTTGCACTCCCCTGACCTCTCGCCTTGGGATTTTAAAGGCCATCCAGACCGTCAACGGAGTGGGAGTGGGCTTGATCTTTCCCCTGCTCATGGGATTGGCCATTCAGCCTTTCCCTCTTGCCCAACGGGCAACAGCTATGGGTTTCTTCCAGTCCATCTATGCCGCGGGCATGAGTCTGGGGCCATTGATTACGGGATGGATCGGGGAGCACTGGGGGCTGGCTGGTGCTTTTATCCTAAACGGGGTTCTTTGTCTTATCGCTTCTTTTTTTACCTGGCAAAAAATCGAAGGTACCGGAGGCTCTTCCCATACTTAAGATGGTTCCCAGAAAAAACTCATCGGATGAAGCAGGGGCCTCCGATATCTATTTATAACGCACGTGTTCTCGCAAATATCCTAGTAATTAGTTGCATAAATTAGAGTAATGTTTATTAAACCCTTTGGGGAAGATTTCTTTCTTCTTCCATTCAAAAGGGGCTGCGTTTTCGTTGTAAGCCTGAATGAAGTGATCAATGGCCTCTCGGACTTGACGCGGGGAAGTAAAGCTTCCTCCTCGAAGGGCCTTCCGGGACAAGATGCTGAACCAAATTTCAATCTGGTTCATCCAGGAAGCATGTGTCGGGGTATAATGAAAATGAACATTTTTATGCCGGGAAAGCCACCGATCATTCTTGGGCTTATGGGTATTAAGGTTGTCCAAAATGACATGGATTTCTTTGCCAGGATACGAAACAACCACTTCGTTCATAAAAGCCAAAAACTCCCGGCGTCGTCGCCGAGGAAAATGGTCAGCTTGGATCATTCCCGTAGCGACCTCCAAAGCAGCAAAAAGAGTGGTCGTTCCATGGCGTTTATATTCATGGTTGTATCCCGTCAGCGCCTTACCATCGGGAAGGCGAAGCCACCCCTGAGCCCTCTCCAAGGCTTGAATGCCAGGTTTTTCATCGATACAAAGAACCACCGCATTCTCCGGAGGTTTCAAATAAAGCCCAACAATATCCGCGGCCTTAGGGGCAAATTGAGGGTCGGTACTGATACACCAACTCCTCCGCCGCTGCAGATGGATTTCATGTTTTCTCAAAACCCTCCAGACCTGATGCTTGCTAACATCCCCGAGCCGCTTCGCAACCAAAGAACCCGTCCAGGTGGCAAAGCCCGAAGGAGGCGGATCATCCAACACCGCCAAAATCCGACCTTCCGTATTCGCATCATACCGCTCTGGAGATCCTTGACGCGGAGTATCCTGAAGACCTCCGATCCCTTTCCGGGAGAACCGGCCCCGCCATTTGCTGACTCGGGCAGGACGAGTCTTCAACTGTTCGGCAATCTCTTGTGTGGTCCGATTTTCCGCCGCCAACAGAATGATTCGGGCTCTTTCTACCAGTCGATGCTCCGTCGATCCCGATCGGGTCCACGACAAAAGAGCTTGTCTTTCTTGTCCGCTAAGCACTATGGATACGGCTTTGGCCATGACTCTGTCCCCCTGGCTAAACGCAATAAATTAACTACCAGGAGACAGTATAATATATAACGCTATTTATTGCAACTAAGTACTAGTTTCCATTTTCCA
>JAOUFX010000423.1 GCA_029857975.1 Deltaproteobacteria bacterium
TGATCCGTTTGCCTTTAAAGTCATAAACGGATTTGATCCCTGCCTTGGCCAGAGCAACCGCGTGAACCGTCTCCGGATAAAGAGAGGCAATGCATCTAAGGTTTTTGACTTGAGGGGTTTTCCAGGAGGCTTTGTCGCCCCTGTAGGCCGCCAAGGCCACGTTATTCTGTGCGATTCCAGATTCAACCTCCCCGCGGGAGATCAGGTTCACGTTGGCCACCGAGGCATTTCCTGTCTGGGCCGTGGCTACCAGGTCAGGAATCTTATTTGTCAGGGTCTGGGCCAAAGCTCCCCCCAAGGGGTAGTAAACTCCTCCAATACCACCCGTAGCAATGCCGAAGAAACGCTTCTTTTGGGCCATTGCCGGTCCAGAAACTACAAGGACCAAAACTAAAAACAAAATGCTTGTTACGAAAAATACCCTCTTATTCATCTTTTCCTCCTTTTGCATTTTCGAGCTCGGCATTTTGCCAGCCTCTCCGCCAAGAGATAGCACCATTGAATGATTGTTACCAATCATATAAAACCCAATTTTTCTAAACGATAAAATTCCCGGCCATTCCCGAATTTAATCGCCGATAGGCTGTTTTATTAAATTATTTCAAAAGTTTTGTCAAGTACCAAATTTAAAAGTTCCTATTGACTCCTTTCTCTCAATTTAGTACATTCCAAATAGTTTGCACTTTGGGCCGATTAAAAATTTTTAAATCGTTTAATGTATTTTATAGGAAATAATAAAAAAGGCATAGAAATAAAAAAATATTTTTAGGAGGACGACATGGGCAAAGTGGAAAGCATTATCAAGTCGGAAATATTGCGTTTGGCCAAAAGAGAGCTCCGGGCCGCCTTTCTTCCCCTCAAACGAGATGTGCGTGGAATTAAGCTCAGATTATCGCGTCTTTCCAAAAACTTCAAAACAATAGATCGATTGGCCCGGGAGCAGATCCGCCAGGAAGAAAGCAAAAAATTGAAACTGGAAGGTAGCCTGGAAGAAGCCAAAGCCTCCCGCTTTACACCGGAAAGGATTCACCTTCTTCGGAAAAAACTTGGAATTTCGCAGAAAGACCTGGGCATTCTCGCCGGAGTGAGCATGGGGGCTGTGGCCTCCTGGGAAAAAGGAAAATTTCACCCCAATTTAAATAAAAAGGCGACTCTTGTGGCCATTCGGAAAATCAGAAAAAGGGATGTAAAGAAAATCGTATCTTCCAAGCGCATGGAAACGAAAAAAAAATCTCCTCGAGCAGGAAAAACACAAAAAGCCAAAGGGAAGAGGGGTAGGTGATAATTATTCTTTTTTTATAATGAAGAAAGGAGGTCCAAAATGAAGAAAATCTGTTTAATAATCACGATGGGAGTCATGGTCTTATGCTTAGCTACCGGTGTTTTTGCCCAGGGAACTTTGGAGAAAATCTCCAAATCAGGGGAGTTTGTAGTCGGAGTGCGGGATGGGGCTATTCCCTTCGGCTTTTTCAGCAAAGAGAATGAACCTGTCGGCTTTAGCCTTGACATGGCCAAAGAATTCCACAAAGCCTTAGAAAATGCGTTGGGAAAGCCGATTAAACTTACCTTTAAAACAACGAATCCGAAAACCCGTATTCCTCTGGTAGCAAACGGGACGATTGACATCGAGTGCGGTTCTACAACCCACACGGTCGGCCGGGAAGAAACGGTGGACTTCACCATCACGGTGTTCCTCACGGGAACTCAGCTTCTGGTCAAGAAGGGAAGCAAAATAAAAGATGCCAAGGCCCTGGCAGGTAAAAAAGTGGGCGCCGCCCAGGGTTCAACCAATGAAAAAGCCATCCGGGATCTCAATGGAAAGGGATTCATCAATCCCCCGGCCACCATCGTAGTTTACCAGGAACATACTCAGGGTTTCCTGGCATTGCAGCGAGGGATTCTGGACGCCTATTGTACGGATGGCATTTTGCTGGCCGGTTTGAAAGCCAAAGCGCCCAATCCAGCGGAATTCGAGGTCGTCGGAGGATTGATTACTTATGATCCCTATGCCTACATCGTCCGGGAGAACGACTCCAATTTTCGGGATTTCATTAATATTGAGATCATCAAAGGCATAAAAGATGGAAGATTCTACAAAATCTACGAAAAATGGTTTGGCCCGAACGGCACGGTGCCTTATCCCATAAGTGAGGAGTTCAAGATCTTATTGAAGTTGCAAGCCTGGCCGTAATTTTTTAAATGAAGGGGAAAAAGCCAAAGAAAGAATCTTTTATGTTCTTTCTTTGGCTTTTTTTGCTCCTAAAAGGATTCCGGGGATGATCGCATATGAATTTCGATGGTCTGTTCTATGGCAGCAACCCTACGGGAGTTGGATGCTCGATGGCGTATGGACAACCATCCAGCTCGGCTTTATCTCCTGGGTTTTTGCTCTTTTTATTGGGATCTTGATTGGGACGTTTCGGGTTACACCCTGGAAACCATTGCGAGCCTTCGCTACAGCCTATACCGAGTTTTTCAGGGACATTCCTTTACTGGTTCAACTCTTTTTTTGGTATTTCGCCGCTCCCAGGATTCTTCCTGCATCGCTGGAACAATATTTTTACCGAGAGGTGGCCAATGTTGAATTTTGGATCGTAGTGATCGCTCTCTCCATTTACACTTCTTCCCGAGTGGGTGAACAAATTCGTTCCGGCTTGCAATCCATTCCGGTGGACCAATTTCATGCCGCCCTGAGCACAGGACTCACTTACTTTCAGATGTATCGGTATGTCACCATTCCCTTGGCCGTCCGAATTATGATCCCCCCCTTGACCACAGAATTTCTCACTACGTTCAAAAACACGTCTCTGGCCATGACAGTGGGGGTTCTGGAAGCGACTTTTATGAGCCAGCAGATCGAAGCTTATACTTTTCGCGGCCTCGAAGCGACTACCGCTGCTTGCCTGGTTTATCTGGCCATCACCATGGTCGTTATCCTGTTCATGGCTTTAGTGGAAAAGAGGTTATCCATTCCCGGATTCATTGCCCGTAATCGCTAAGGAAACCATGGCTTTTTTCGATTGGAAAGTAATTGTCGAAAACCTGCCCTTTCTCATGCGGGGCTTACTTACCACCTTTCAACTGGCTGTAATCGCTATAGGTGGCGGGGTAATCCTCGGTGTTTTGGTGGGGATGGGGCGATTGAGTGGACGAAAATACGTCTATTACCCGGCCACTGTTTTCGTCAATTTTTTAAGGAGTATCCCTCTCATTCTGGTAATATTCTGGTTTTATTTCCTGGTGCCGATCCTGGTTGGGAGGCCATTGGGAGATTTTGTTTCTGCCTCTATAGCCTTTATTATATTCGAAGCATCTTATTTCGCCGAGATTATCCGGGCGGGTATTCAATCGATCCCCAAAGGACAGATGCAAGCAGCTTATTCCACCGGTTTAAACTATCGCAAAACGATGGGCTACGTTATCATTCCCCAAGCGTTGAAGAATATGGTTCCCTCTCTGTTGACCCAATCGGTCATCATTTTTCAGGATACCTCGTTGGCTTACGTGATCGGCTTGAAGGAATTCTTGCGATCGGCTACCATTGTAGATGCCCGGGAAGTCAGGAGTCTGGAATTGTATACCTTTGTGGGCATCGTATATTTTCTTATCTGTTATTCAATGAGCTTATTAACAAAGAGGTGGGAGAAAAAGAAGGGATCATCGGCCAAATGATTGAAATTGTCAATCTTAGTAAATGGTTTGGAAAATTCAGAGTGCTGGACAACATCAACGAGGTAATTCGCCGCAGCCAGGTGGTGGTGGTCTGCGGACCTTCTGGGTCGGGTAAGAGCACTCTTTGTAAATGCCTAAACGGGTTGGAAGAATTTCAGGAGGGAGACGTCATCATCGATGGTATATCCTTAAAAAACCCCACGACAGACCTAATAAAATTGCGGCAAAGAATCGGTATGGTTTTTCAACGATTCGAACTTTACCCGCATATGAGCGCCTTGGAGAATATCACTCTGGCTCCTATGAAGGCAAAAAAAATGACTCGCGAGGAAGCGGAGAAAAAGGCAATGGCTCTTCTGGAAAGGGTAGGGATCCCGGAACAA
>JAOUFX010000424.1 GCA_029857975.1 Deltaproteobacteria bacterium
CCCTCTCAGGAGAAGGAGACCAGCGGGAAAAAAGCCGGGATCAGCTTGGGATTGACAACAGAAGAAAAGCACTCCTTGCGGCAAATTGCCCAGGCCACCATCGAAGCCCGGCTGAAGGGAGAAAGGTTTCAAAGAGGCGATATCCTCACCGAGACTTTAAAAGAAAAGAGAGGGGCCTTCGTTTCCCTCCACAGCCACGGCCAACTCCGGGGATGCATCGGCCATATTCAGCCCAATCGGCCCCTGCACCAGATCATTGAAGAGATGGCCCTGGCCGCGGCCTTTGAAGATCCTCGATTTTCCCCCCTTACCCTAAAAGAACTTCAGCATCTGGAATTAGAAATTTCCGTCCTGACCCCTCTGCAGCGGATCAGGGATGTGCAAGAGATCGAGGTGGGAAAACATGGGCTCTACATAAAAAAAGGTTTTTGTTCTGGCCTCCTTCTGCCCCAGGTGGCTACGGAATATAAATGGGATCGGGTGGCCTTCCTGGAAGAAACTTGCCGCAAAGCCGGTCTGCCGCGAAACGCCTGGAAGGAGAAGGATGCGGAAATTTATCTTTTCTCGGCGGATATTTTTTAAGGGGGTCATTGGACGCAGATTCACCCTGTTAGATGTTCACTATCTAACAGGGTGAATCTGCGGAAATCCGCGTCCCAGAAATGGTTTCTTGGAGGTAGGGCATGCCCATCTATGAATATGAATGTGCCAAGTGTCAGGCCATCAGCACGTTCCTGATCTTACGCCAGGAAGATGCTGCCAGGGTCGTTTGCAAAGGTTGTGGAAGCAAAAAGATGTCTCAGCTCATCTCGCGGGTGACCTATCATCGCTCCGAAAGTGACCGTCTGGCTGAATTCAATACCCGGAAACCACGGGGAGAAGAATTTTACAGAGACTCCAGAAACGTCGGGCTTTGGGCCAAAAAAAGGGCCAAAGAATTGGGGGCAGACTTGGGTCCCCAATTTGATGAGATCGTGGAAAATGCCCGCACCGGCAAGATTTTAGAAAAATATGACCTATGATGAGGTCAGGGAAAAAGCCTTCTCTCGCCGGCATTTTCTGAAGGGTCTTACCTCCTGCGCCTTCCTCTGGGCCATTTCCGGCCAACCTTCTCTTACCGTCGCCCAGGGAGAAAAAAAAGGTTACATTCAAAACAAGCTGGCCTACCATTTTCTACCCCTCGACCGGCAAAGAATCCAATGCCAGCTCTGCCCGCGGCAATGCCTCGTGTCCAATGGGCAAAGGGGGTTCTGCGGCGTCCGTGAGAACCGGCAAGGGAAATATTACAGCCTCGTCTACGGTAATCCCTGCGCTGTCCACTTGGATCCTGTAGAAAAAAAACCTTTTTACCATCTGCTTCCGGCTTCAACTTCCTTGTCCATCGCCACCGCCGGGTGTAACCTGCGCTGCAAGTTCTGTCAGAACTGGGAGATTTCCCAAGCCAGGCCAGAGGATACTTACAACTTAAATGTCCCGCCGGAGAAAGTGGCGGCCATGGCCAAAAAAGTAGGAGCCCGTTCCATCGCTTATACCTACGTGGAGCCAACGATATTCTTCGAGTATATGATCGACACGGCCAAGCTGGCCAAAAAAGAGGGGATCCTGAATGTCTGTCACTCCAATGGATTTATCAACCCCGGGCCGTTGCAGGAGCTGGCCAAGTTTTTAGACGCCGCCAACATCGACCTCAAAGGGTTCACCGAAGAATACTACAGCAGCATGTCCCAAGGGTACCTGGCTCCGGTGCTGCAAACTTTGAAGGCCTTAAAGAAACTGGGGGTCCATTTGGAAATTACCAACCTGCTGATCCCAACCAAAAATGATGACGTTGAGGTCGTGAGGAAAATGTGTACCTGGATCAAGACTGAACTGGGCGCCGGTACTCCGGTTCACTTTTCTCGATTTTACCCTCTTTACAAGTTGCGTAACCTTCCCCCCACTCCGGTCTCTACCCTGGAAAAAAGCCGCAAAATTGCCATGGACATGGGCCTGGAGTACGTTTACATAGGAAATGTTCCCGGCCATGAAGGGGAACGAACCTACTGCCCAAAATGCCAAAAACTTCTCATCGGCCGGCAGGGTTATACGATCGGCGAAGTCCATCTTAGCAAGGGGAAATGCCGATTCTGCGGCAAGCCGATCCCGGGAATTTGGGATTAAGAAGGGCCAATAAAAAGCCCCTGCCCCGTGAGCCGGGACAGGGGCTTTTTGTTCAGCACTCCCCCGCTGTGGTAAATCAGGACATCGGAACAGACTGGCCGCCGATGACGATGATGACGCGCATGACGAAAATGCCGATGATCACCAATGCGGCAGAAGCATACTGCACCGCGGGAATCATCCGGGTCTTGGGGTGAGCCAAGAGAGCCAAAGGAAGGATCGCTCCCAGGAAAAGTTCGATTCCCAGGAACCAGATCGCATACTCGCCAGTGGTTAACAGCTGCAGCATGGCGTAGGATTCGGTATCAGAAGAAGCCAGCACCGTCAGGTCGCTTCCGATGAGGAACAGGTCGGCCACGATGAAAATCATGAAAAGCCTGAGCAGCGTTCCAACCACGCCTTTATGCTTGTCCACCTGGTCTTGGCTCATCTCCGGGGCATAACGACGGAGCCAGAGGTTACTCAACACGATCAGCACGGCAAGTCCGGAGACCATGGCCGAGATCATGAACAGCGCCGGATTCAAAGCCGTGTTCCAGAAGGCCCGGGCCTTGGAAAGAGCCAGGAAGAACCCCGTATAACCATGGCCGGCAATGGCCACGGGCAATCCGCCGAGGCCCCACAACCGAGCCATCTTCGTGTTTTCTTGGAGGACGAAATAAGTGTAGACTATGAGGACCACGGCATCGACGGCAAGGAAGAAGGTCCCCCAGGTCAGAGGTGAAGTTGGGTTGAGGTAGACGAAGAGGTGCCAAAAGCGAAAAGGTTGATTCAGGTCAACAATCAATAAGACGGGCGCTGACAATAGCAAAACTACAGCCCCGACAGCGCCAATCTTGGCAATGGGCTGCCACTCCTCTTTCTTCATCAATGTGGCAATAACCGAAGTAATGTAAAGACCGGCCAGGGACCCGGTGAGGAAAAAGTAAACCGCAATAGGCCATCCCAGGGGCATGGCGGCATTGGCAAATTCCGGAAGGTTGTAAAGAACGTTGGCTTCCATTTTTATCTCCCTTGAAATTTTAGCTTTCTGCTTATTGAATAGCAAAGGACATGCCGGGATGGGGAAACATTCTTAAGATTCAATAAAAGTTAACATTTATGAGAGGTTATAAATATTTAAAAAAATGCAGAAAAAAATTGTTCTTGAATGGGAAAAGATAATGCAGCAAATTTACTGCAGGTAAAAAATAAAAACTAAATTATTCCAATGCCTTTTTCCGGTGCAATGATTTATTAAGTCCTGCAAATTATTACTGCACCTGCCTTTGGCGCCTCTTGGTTTGGCCAGGAAAGCGCAAAGGTTCGTTGTTTAGCTAATCTTCTTGACAGCTAATGGGTCTTCTAATCGTTTAAGCAGGATGGTTCGTCTTGGGCCGACGTTGGCGAAAAGTCGTAAGAAGTGGGGATAGCCATAAAGCAATGGTGATCACGCCGAGTACAGCGCTGACAGGACGTTTGAAGAAAAAGGTCAGATCCCAATCACACTTGATCATGGAAACCATGAAGCTGTCCTCCAGCATCTCGCCCAACACCAGACCCAAAATGGCCGGGGCCACCGGAATGTCATTGGCCTCCATGAAATAGGCCAGAACGCCGCAAGCCAGCATAATCCCGACATCAAAAGCTGTGTTGTTGATGGCAAAGGACCCCACGATGCAGAACATCAGGATGGCCGGCATCAGGATGTTACGGGGAACCCGGAGCATCTGGCTTCCCGCCTTGATGGCCATCAAACCGAAAGGAATTAAGAGCAAGTTGGCCAGAATGAAGGCCAAGTAAACGGCATACAGAATCTCCGGGGTTCGCTGGAAAATCATCGGTCCGGGCCGTAACCCTTTCATAAAGAGCACGCCGATCACGATAGCGGTGATGGAATCCCCGGGT
>JAOUFX010000425.1 GCA_029857975.1 Deltaproteobacteria bacterium
TTGCCCTTTATCGAGAGGCCATGTATTGTCTGGAGACGGGCGTGGCCACGGCCGAAGATATCGATCTGGTTGTGAAGGCCGGATATGGATTTCGCTTGGCCACCCTCGGGCCCCTGGAGACCAGCGACTTCGGGGGCTTAGACACATTTTTACGGATATGTGAGAACCTATTCCCGCGTCTTGACGATGCCAAGGAGCCCCCCCCATTGTTAAAAAAATTGGTGGCCGAAGGAAAGCTTGGAGTTAAAAGCGGAGAGGGCCTTTATCATTATCCTAAGGCCGCCATTAAAAGAAAAATCCGGGAACGGGACCGGCGTTTAATACAACTGTTAAAGCTTTGGGCGGTTTAGGTTCTTTCGGGAAGAGTTTATGTTCCCTCAACATAAGGCCCTGTTTGAGCCGATTACCCTGGGTAAAATTCTCCTGCCCAACCGTATTGTTCTCGCTCCCACTTATGTGGGCATGGGCGATCTTAAGGGAAATGCGACCGATCAGAGTCTCTGTTATTATTTTGCCCGATCTTCTGGGGGAGTCGGGTTAGTCATCGTGGAGATTACCGGCATCACAGCCCGCTTCGCCTTCAATCCAGGCTACGGGCTGGGGGCGGGATCAGACAAACACCTCGCGGGGCTGCGGGACCTGGCCCAGGTTATCCACTGGGGAGGAGCAAAAGCTTTAATCCAGCTTCTTCCGGGCCAAGGAGCTCAAGCCCTGCAATCTTACGAAAACAGACCCCTGGTCGGGCCTTCGGATGTACCGGCCCCCTTACCTCGGGATGAGCTTCCTGAAAACCTAAAAGACCTCCTTCTTAGAAAACCAGCGCAACCACGCCCTTTAACCCGGGAAGAGATTCAAGGGTTAAAGTTTTCTGTGGTTCAGGCAGCGGGTCGAGCCAAAAAGGCTGGATTCGACGGCGTCGAGCTTCACGGAGCCCACGGTTACCTTCTCGGGCAGTTCACCTCCCCCTATTTCAATCATCGTCATGACGAATACGGCGGCTCTCCCGAGAAACGTTGGAACCTTTCCCGGGATATGGTGCAAGAGATTAAAAAGGAGATGGGGCCGGATTTCTTAGTGGGCTACCGTTTCAGCGCCAGAGAATATATCCCCGGAGGGCTTGATTTGCCGGAGTCCATCCAAATGGCCAGAGCAATTCAGGAAGCCGGAGCCGACTATCTATCGGTAAGCCACGGTTGTTATGGCTCGTTGACCCGTATCTTTCCTCGGAACGAGGGATCAATGAGCGAGGATGCCGCTGTGATTAAAAAGAACGTTTCCGTCCCGGTCATGGCTCCGAACTTCCAGGATCCGGGGAAAGCTGCCGAGGCCATTACCGCTGGATCGATTGCCTTGGTTGCCCTTTCCCGGGCCCTCCTGGCCGACCCCCTCTGGCCTAAAAAAGTAAAGGAGGGGCGACCAGAAGAAATTCAGCCCTGTATTCGCTGCTATCGGTGCGTTCGAGCGGCCATTGTTGATTACTCTCCGGTTCGTTGCCCGGTTAATCCCGGCCTCGGGTTTGAGCGTTTCGATCCGCGTTTTCATCCTCGTCCAAGATAAAGCCACCTAAATCAGAGAGTTCAGATAGAAATACCCTTTGTTCTAAATGGGGAACAATTAGAACTTAATCCGGCGGACAACATCCAAATAAGTTGTCACTTTCTTCCTGAAAGTGAGGATTGACAGACATTGCAAAAAGGTGTAGTTTTCAACCCATAAGCGATGAAAAATAGGTATTTTAGATATACTCGGGGTTAAGCCGACCGGAGTAGCAGACATGCCAACTACACCTGATCTTGGTCCCATAGCGCGCCAGATGAAGGCCGCCCAAGACGAGGTTCGACAGATTGAGCCTTTTACAACGCAGCTAAGCGCCTTCGACGTTTCCTCAGCTTACGCAGTGGCGCATTTGATCCATGAGGCACGGCTTGCTGAAGGAGCCGCTCCGGTCGGCCGAAAGATCGGCTTCACCAATCCCGACATGTGGTCCCTGTACGGAGTGTGCGAACCCATATGGGCCTACATTTATGACACGACTGTCGTTCGCTTGTCCGACGTGCACGAAACGTGCAGTATCAGACGATTTGCTGAACCGAAGATCGAGCCCGAGATTGTCTTCCACTTCAGTTCGGCACCGCCGGTCGATGGCGATCTTTGCGCAATACTCGGCTGCATCGACTGGGTTGCGCACGCATTCGAAATCGTGCAATCCCATTTTCCCGGGTGGAAGTTCCAGGCCGCAGATACCGTCGCAGACTGGGGGTTGCACGGAACGCTTCTAGTAGGCGAGCCCCAAGCAGTAGCCCGCCTGGGAACAGATCTGGTCGCAGCACTTGAGTCTTTTGCGATCGCTCTGTCCTGTGACGGAGAGGTGCGCGAACTGGGCAGAGGGTCCAATGTTCTTGGCAGTCCGTTGGCCGCCATCGCACACTTGATAGCCGTACTCGCAAAGCAGCCGCAGTACATGCCTTTGCAGGCGAACGAAATGGTCACCACGGGCACCATCACGACCGCGTGGCCGGTCCACGCTGGGGAAACTTGGCGAACGATATTGGAGGGCATTGTGCTTCCTGGGCTCTCGGTCGAGTTCGTGGTCTGAGGATGCAAAGGGATACGGCCTAACCCTTCGTTCAACCCAGACCACCTACGGCCGCTGGGGCAGGTCTTTCAGTACATCGGACTTTCCGAAGCGCCTGCCACTTTCATGACTCACTGCAGTGATTTGAGAAAATTTCTAGGATTCCGAATGCTCTCGGAGAGAGGCATTTTTTGGGGTAACCCTTCGCTTTGCTGAAGAAATCAAGGAAGGTTTAAGAAATACTGCCGCAAGAGAGCAGTTGGGTCGAAATAGGGAATTAATCTGTGATAGCCTAAATGGCTTTGTTCATATCGATATCCACATGAGCCATCTTCATGGCCCGAGCTGTCAACAGCTTCCATATTCCTCCCCCGTCAAAGGGGATGAAGACATTTCCCTGATACCCGGCAGGCAGGTCCAATCCTTCTTCATACAGGGCGCAGACCAGATTTTGGGGCAACCGACCCATTAAAAATCCAAGCTCAAAAATCACCTGCTGATTGGCCCGGGGCCTGGATTCCTCCGGCTTTTCTTTAGGATAGCCGACTTCATCTCCGATGAGAAGAATGATGGCAAAAGCCACTTCGGAGTTTTTTCCGAGTTTTTCAACCAGATTGGTCTTATGGCCATTATCTTCCTGGGGGATGACCGGTTCTACACCCAGGTTGGTCAAGAAAGAGGCCACCGCCGCCTTTTTCTTTTCATCCTCGCCGGTGATGACGAATACTTTGGGAATGCGGGTTTTTTCCATGGTCTTTTCCTTTTTGCTGACTTCGGGTTGGTTATCTTTCTTTTCTCCTGGAGTGGGCTCTTTTTTCTTTTCCACCGCATCTAGATCGACGGTGATCTTAGCTTTCTCCCCCGGCTCCTGGATTTCCTTCTGAACCGATGGGGGGGAATCGGGTACCTCCGGATGGTAATTTTGCAGGTGCTCTATGCAGCCCTTGAGCAGGCTCAAAGCCATCTGAAGATTCTTGCGGCGCTGCTTTTCCAGACTCGAATCCGGTTCAAATCCCGGATAAGGTTTGTGATCTTCAGAATGGATAATGGAGTCGATGTATCCCGAATTGGAGCCGAAAGCTTTGATGAGAAATTCTTGAGTGCAGAGGTTCCAGGATCGAACATCCTCCAGATGGATGAGGTTTTTTTTCAGCAACTCCTCTCCCTTGTTTTTCTGGAGCTCGAGGAGGGCCATAATCTCTTGCGGGGAGACGTTCGGCAACACCGGAGGATGGGAAGATGGTTTGGGGCGCTCTTTACTCATGAATGATCCCGTTTGGAATAAAATTTATTCGGCATGAGAGCCCTACTTTTTTGCTGCTTCCACGCCAGGCGAAGTGACTGGAACTGGCTGTAGATAAAACGCTATGTTTTTTATTAGTTATCGTCAGTCGGGAGAAAAACTTTAAAGGAATGGACAAGGATGATAAAAAGGTGACTTGGAGAATCATACCTGGATGATTATTTTGTC
>JAOUFX010000426.1 GCA_029857975.1 Deltaproteobacteria bacterium
CCGGCATTTTATGAGATCATCCCCGGAAAATTAAGGGTCTCCAATGTTTCTTTCCAGATTCAGGAGGACGACCTGCGTAAACAATTTTCCGAGGACAACAGATCCGTTTCCCTGAAAGAGGAAATGGCCAAAACATTTATCCAGGCGTTTCAAGAAGAAGTGCAAAGCATTGCGCCTGAAAAGCTCTCGGAAGAGGTCGAGATAACGGAAGAAGGTGAAACCCCTCTCCTGGTTTATGGCAGTCTAAAAAAGGGTCATTGGGAAAGGGTACTACAGCGCTGCCAAAAGGATCTGCAACAAAACGACCTCCAGAAGATTAGGCATTTCATCCGTGAGAATCAAAACCCCGGAGACGTCCTCTCCCTAGTCATTCAACGGGAATTATCCATTCTTACCCCAGGAATAGAATAAAAAGCGTAAAGACGGTCCTGGCCACCCAGATCCTGCCTATTTCTTGACATCCCATCCGTTCTCTTCTATGATAAAATTATTAAAACCTAAAAAAGGCGATTCACCACAGAGGGCACAGAGGAAAATTAAGATAAAACAAGGAAATAAACTCCTTTTCTCTGCTTTACTCTGGGCCCTCGTTAAGTGAAAACAACACCATATTCTATCTGGCGAATTTATTACATGAGAACACAGAGAAAATATTGAGCTGATTTTGTTTTTTAACTATGAAATTATTCTCTGAGATCTCTGTGGTGTAAAAAAAATCGCTCAATTTAGGTAAAACCTAAAAACGCTCATTAGAATTAGAAAACCGGGGAAGAATTATCTTTCCCTTGAGGGGAATTAATCATTTTCCCCTATAATATCAAACTAAAAATCATTTGGATAAAGGCTTGCGACCCGCTGAACTCACCTCCCGCAGAAAAAGCCGGCAGTTGTTTATCGGTCCTGTCCCCGTAGGGGGCGGAGCACCGATCGCCGTCCAATCGATGGCCAAGACCAATACGAGAGATGTATCATCCACCGTGGCTCAGATCCACCTTCTACAGCGGGAGGGATGCGAGATTGTCCGGGTTGCTGTTCCAGATCGAAACGCCGCGAAAAAACTTGGGGAAATAAAAAAAGAGATCAGCATTCCAATGATTGCTGACATCCATTTTGACCATCGCTTGGCCCTCGAAGCCCTGGAACAGGGGGTAGATGGTTTGCGCCTCAATCCCGGAAACATAGGAAGTCGGGAGCGCATTGCCCAGGTGGCCAGGGAAGCTCAACAGCGAAAGGTACCCATTCGAATCGGCGTTAACTCCGGTTCATTGGAGAAAAAACTTCTAAAAGAATATGGCCATCCTTCTCCGGATGCCTTAGTAGATAGCGCCCTTTATCACGTTCGCTTGTTGGAAGACCTGGGATTCGACCTCATCAAAATCTCCCTCAAGGCCTCAGATCCTTTAGCGACCATAGCCGCCTACCAGAAGATATCCCCGTTGACCGATTATCCCCTTCACATCGGTATTACCGAAGCGGGTCCCCTGTTCGCCGGGGGAATCAAATCGGCCGTGGGTTTAGGAATTCTCCTATACCAGGGTATAGGGGACACCATTCGCGTTTCGTTAACCGCCGACCCAACCCTGGAGGTGAAAGCCGCTTACCATATCTTGAAAGCGTTGGGGCTTCGCCGCCGGGGAGTGGAGATCATTTCCTGCCCCCTTTGCGGACGGAGCGAAGTCAACCTAATTCCCGTAGTCCGGGAGGTTGAAGAACGCCTCTCGGGCTGGTCAGAGCCCCTTCATGTGGCCGTCATGGGCTGCTCCGTCAATGGTCCTGGAGAAGCCCGGGAAGCCGATGTGGGTATCGCCGCCGGAAAGGGAACGTCACTACTTTTTCGTAAAGGAAAAGTCATCCGCGAGGTAAAAGAAGAAGAAATGGTCACGGCATTGATCTCCGAAGCGGAATTGGTTCTAAAAAACCGATAAAAAGGATTGTCTATGCGCTTTTCCAAAATGCTGCTGCAGACTTATAAAGAAGACCCGGCCGAGGCCGAAGCAATTAGCCACAAGCTGATGATCAGATCTGGTATGGTGCGACAGTTAGCGGCCGGGCTTTATATTTATTTACCCCTGGGCCTGCGGGTTTTGGAAAAGGTTAACGCCATTATCCGGGAGGAGATGAACGCCATTGGAGGACAGGAAATTAGCATGCCCGTCCTCCATCCGGCGGAAATCTGGCAACAATCCGGACGCTGGTATGACATCGGAGATGAAATGTTTCGCCTCCAGGATCGAACGAAACGCGATATGGTTTTGGGTATGACGCATGAAGAAGTCGTTGCTTGGCTGGCGGCAAGGGAAATCCGTTCCTACCGGGACCTCCCCCAGATTTGGTACCAAATCCAGACTAAGCTCCGGGATGAGGCCCGGCCGAAAGGAGGCATCCTGCGCACCCGTGAATTTTTAATGAAAGACTCCTACAGCCTGGATTTGGACTCCGCTGGATTGAACCATAGCTATCAGCTTCATTACAATGCTTACTGTAAAATTTTTCAAAGGTGTGGAATAAAATATTATGCTGTGGAGAGCGACCCGGGGATGATGGGTGGAGCGGGCGCTCACGAATTCATGGCCCTCAGTCAAGCCGGTGAGGACGAGGTGGCTCTTTGCGATAATTGCGGGTATGCTGCGAATGTGGAGTTGGCCAATTCCCAGTCCTCAATTATATCTTCCCCTGTCTGGGACTTGGAAGAAGTGTCTACGCCCGATTCCCGGACCATTGAGGAAGTCTGCGGTTACCTCGGGATCGACCCGCGTTTGACCATCAAATCTCTGCTCCTGGTGGGCAAAGATGGCCCTGTCTTGGCTTTATTACGCGGAGATCAAAAGCTCCATGAGAAAAAATTCAGACGCCTAGTGGGAGAATTTCGACCCGCCCATCGGGAAGAGGTGAAAGAGTTTACCGGGGTGGAGGCAGGGTTTCTCGGTCCGGTCAGCCTCGCCCCGGGCCGCAACCTACCTATGATCGCGGATGTTGCCCTGCAGCAAGGAGTTTTTGTCGCCGGGGCCAATCGCGAAGGCTACCATCTCCGGGGCGTCACTCCAGGAAAACACTTTACCGCGAAATTTCTTGACATCCATGTGGCCATGCCAGGGGATACTTGCCCGGCCTGCCCTTCTTCCTTGAGGGTCGAGAAAGCCATCGAGATTGGGAATATCTTCAAACTGGGAACAAAATACTCCCTTGCGTTGAAAGCTCTCTACCTTGACCGCCAGGGACAGGAAAAACCTATAGTCATGGGTAGTTACGGCATTGGTCCAGCCCGCATTATCGCTGCCGCTATTGAGCAGAGTTGTGATCAAGATGGGATCATCTTTCCTTTACCCTTAACCCCCTTTGACGTTCACCTTTTGCCCGTCAACCTCAAGCAGGAAAACGTTCGGCAGGAGGCGGAAAAAGTCTACGAAAGATTATCGGAAAACTTGATTCCCACCCTTTTTGATGACCGCGAAGAGGCTCCCGGAGTAAAATTTAAAGACGCAGACCTTATTGGCATTCCCTTGCGCTTAACCCTCAGCGCAAAAACTTTGAAAAATAATACGGTGGAAGTAAAGGTCCGGCGGACCGGTGAAGTCTACATGGTGAAATTGGAACAAGCCCTCTCTTGGGTGCAAAACTGGATCGGCTCTCAGACGAAAAAATAGTTGCGAATTTCAAGTTTAAGGTTACTGGTTGGGGATTATAATTTTTTTTAAATTTTGAGACTTTTAACTTTAAACTGTTTTTATGATCCGCCTCAACGATATTTTGGAAAAGTTGCATCGCTACCTTCCCGGGGCGGACCTGGGCATGATTGAAAAGGCCTACGTCTTTTCCGCCAAAGTCCACCAAGGGCAGGTTCGCTTGTCGGGCGAGCCCTATCTCATCCATCCCTTAGAAGTTGCGGCCATCTTGGCCGACATGAAAATGGACATTGCCACCGTGGCTTCAGGGCTCCTGCATGACACAGTGGAAGACACTTACACCACCTTCGATGAAATCAAACAGACTTTCGGCCCTGAGATCGCCGGGCTGGTGGACGGACTGACCAAAATCAGTAAGATA
>JAOUFX010000427.1 GCA_029857975.1 Deltaproteobacteria bacterium
GTAGATTTGGAAACTATGGCTTATGACCTGATGAAAAGTGGACTCAACTGAGCGGAAGCTACCATCACGATCCTCGGTGAGGATCTATCATATGACCGAGATCAAGCCTTGAAAATGGCCACTCCTTTCGGGGGAGGAGTGGCCCGTTGGGGGACGGTTTGCGGGGCAGTCGTCGGCGGAGCGATGGCCCTGGGGTACTGTTTCGGTCGCACCAAGAGCGAAGAAAAGGAAAAAAGGGAAAAAGCCTACGCCAAAGTCCAGGAGATGATCCGGGAGTTTGAAAGAGATTTCAGCAGCATCCAGTGCCGGGATATCATTCACCTGAATCTTTTAGACCCGGCAGATCAGAAGAAATTCGAAGAGCTGAACCTTCGAAAGAAGTGCTCCCAGATCGTGGCCAAGAATGGGGAAAATATTCGCCGCCTATTGAAAGAGAAATAAAATTTCGATTCCCCCTTGCCTTTTCCCTCTTCCCCCGTTGAGATTGGGTCGTATCCCGGGTCCCTTCCACCTGGATCTGACGATTTCGGAATTATGACCCAGTCTCAACGGGGGGAAGGGCAGGGTGGGGGGATGAAAAACAAGATGAAATTCATTGCCGATCTTCACCTCCATTCCAAATACAGCCGGGCCACAAGCCGGGAAATGGAAGTAGAAACCCTGTCCCTGTGGGCCAAGCGGAAAGGGATCAAGCTCTTAGGAACCGGCGATTTCACTCACCCCCTTTACTTTCTCGATCTGAAATCTAAACTGCGCCCCCTGGGAAACGGACTCTTGGCCCGGCCGGAGGACCCAGAGGGTACTCACTTCATGCTCACCGCCGAAGTGAGCAATATGTTCACCCAAGGGGGGAAAGGAAGGCGGGTGCATACTTTGATCTTCGCTCCCTCCTTAGAAGTCGTCGAGCGCATCAATGCCCGGTTGGGGAAATTGGGCAAGATCAGCTCTGACGGCCGGCCCATATTCGGATTTTCGGCCAAGGATTTGGTGAAGATGGTTCTGGACATCTCTCCCGATTGCCTGCTTATCCCGGCGCATGCCTGGACACCCTGGTTCTCGGTATTCGGAGCCAACTCGGGGTTTAATTCTATTGCCGAGTGCTTTGAGGAAGAAACGAAACACATCCGAGCCATCGAGACCGGACTCTCCTCCGACCCGGAGATGAACTGGCGCCTTTCCGCTTTGGATGACATTACCTTGATCTCTAACTCCGACGCCCATTCTCCGTCACGGATCGGACGCGAAGCCAATATCTTCAATTGCGACTTGAGCTACGCGGCGATCGCCGGGGCCATCCGCAAAAAAGACCCGCGGAAGATTCTCTTTACCATCGAATTTTTCCCGGAAGAAGGGAAGTACCATTTCGACGGCCACCGCAACTGCAAGGTTCTTCTCGCTCCCCAAGAAACCAGAAAGAACAAGGGCCTTTGCCCGGTCTGCGGCAAACGCCTGACCGTAGGGGTGATGAATAGAGTAGAGGAATTGGCCGACCGACCGGCGGGGGTTATCTCGCCCAAAGCGATCCCCGCCCTGCACATGGTTCCTCTGGATGAGATCATCGCCAATGCCCTGGGGGTGGGAACCAATGCTTCCTCCGTGGGGAAAGAATATCTCCGCTTGGTGGAAAAAGGAGGCTCAGAGTTTGACATTCTTCTGGAACTTGCCCCGGAGGACTTGGCTTCCTTTACACCTCCGCTCATCCTGGAGGGAATTTTACGGGTGCGCCAAGGACGATTGAAGATCATTCCGGGGTATGATGGGGTTTTCGGCAAAATTGAAATTTTCTCCTCCTTAGAAAGAGAAAAAGGGCCCACCCCGGAAGAAGTTGGAGAAGTAAAGCAGATGAAGCTGCTATAACTTTGCCCATGCCCCCCGATGGTAAAAAAATCTATCCTTCTGGTCAATCCCTGGATTCACGACTTCGCGGCTTATGATTTCTGGATGAAGCCGCTGGGACTCCTGTACGTCGGGGCCATCCTGCGCGCAGCAGGCCATGAAGTTGGGCTGCTCGATTGCCTGGATTTTACCTCCGCCCCCTCCCAATTTACCGCCGCGCTGAAACCCCCTCGGCAGCGGGATTCCGGGCGGGGACATTTTTATAAGGAAAATATTCCCAAACCAGAGGCCCTGCGGGATATTCCCCGCCAATACCGGCGTTACGGAATTCCCCCCCAAGTTTTGAGAGAGCTGGTGGCCACGTTTCCTCGCCCGGACCTCATGCTCATCACGTCATCGATGACCTACTGGTATACCGGCCTTGCCGAGACGATCCGGTTCCTCCGGCAAAACATCCCCGGCGTGCCCATTTATTTGGGAGGGACCTATGCCACACTCTGCACCGATCATGCCGCCAAGTATTCCGGAGCGGACCGAATTCTCCCCGGGCCCTGGGACGGGGAGAAAATGCGGATCCTGTCCGAATATTTGGGGAGTCCTTCTTCCTGCATCCAGGAAAAATTTTCCTCCTGGCCTTACCCGGCTTTTGATCTTTATTCCCGGTTGGGATATGTTTGCCTTCTGACCCGGCGCGGCTGCCCCTTTGCCTGTACGTATTGCGCGGCCTCCAAGTTGGCCCGGGGAATCGAAAGTCGATCTTCCGCCCGGGTAATCGAAGAAGTTATTTTTTGGAAGGATAAATTAGGCGTGCAAGATTTTGCTTTTTACGATGACGCCCTTTTAATCAACGCCGGCAGCCATATCATACCATTTCTGCGCGAAGTGATCGCCAGAAGCATTGGCTGCACCTTTCATACGCCCAATGCCCTTCATATCAAAGCCATAGACGAAGAGGTGGCGGGTTTCCTCTACCGTGGCGGATTCCGCACCATCCGCCTTGGTTTGGAGACCGCGAATGAGATCACCCAAAGGGAAACAGGGGGCAAAGTGGACAACCGCGAGTTTAAGAGGGCGGTGCAAAATTTAAAGAGAGCAGGGTATGCCGGGGAAGAAATCGGGGTTTACCTCATGGCCGGCCTTCCAGGGCAAAGAGTCGAAGAGGTTGAAGAAAGTATCGCCTTGGTGCTGGAAAGCGGGGCCAGGCCTTTGTTAGTGGAATATTCCCCCATTCCCGGAACGCCTATGTTTGAGGAGGCCAAGAAAATGTCCCCCTTCGACCTGGAAAACGAACCTTTATTCCACAACAATTCCCTTTTCCCCTGCCGGTGGGAAGGGTTCAGGTGGGAGGATTTTCAAAGAGTAAAGCAAGAGCTGAAAGGACTGGGCAAATCCCGGCTTAGTGCATCAAGCGGGGTAAAAAGGTCATGATCTGGGGGAAAAATAGCGAAAGAATAATAACCGCCAGAATGGGTACAAGATAGGGCACCACGGCGCGGGTCACTTCTTCGAAAGAGTGCTTGGTGATAGCCGCAAGGATAAAGAGTACGTTCCCAAAGGGTGGGGTGCAAACCCCCAACGATAGAGTGATGCACATCAGGACCCCGAAAAAGATGGGGTCGATTCCCAGAGAAACAATAATGGGGAAGAGAATGGGGGTCAATATATTGGTGGCCACCAGCACGGACATAAAACAACCTACTACCAAGAGAAAAGCGGTAATGAGGGAAAGAATCACCAGCGGATTGGAACTGATCTTGATCAGCTCCTCGGCAAGCAATTGAGGGATCCTGAGGCTCACCAGAAGCCAGCCATAAACTCCGGCGAAGGCCATGATGAGCATGAGGATGCCGGTGAACTCTACGGTCTCCCGGATGATCCGAACCATCTCCCTCCGGGAAATCTCCCTGTAGATAACAAGCCCGAGAATGATGGCATAGGCCGAAGCCACGGCCCCCGACTCGGTGGGGCTGAAAATGCCGCTGTAAATACCACCGATAATGATCACCGGGGTAAGGAGGGAGAGAAAGGCCTTGCGGAAAGAGGTAGCCATGACTTTAACCGGAGCCCGGGGTTCGAGAGGAATATTTTTCTTGCGCGAGACGAAATAGATTTGAATCATCATGAGCAGGGCAATGAGAACACCCGGGATGATCCCGCCGATAAATAGAGCGCCGATGGAAACTCCGCTCAACCAGCCATAGATGA
>JAOUFX010000428.1 GCA_029857975.1 Deltaproteobacteria bacterium
GGTCTACGATCTTGGAAAGCTGGCCGTTCTCAGTCAGCACCCCGTAATGAATATCGGAAACTTGAACCAGAGAAAAACCATCCATTTCAGGAGGTAATCCGATAAGAGGAATTTCCAATCTGGTTACTCGAAGCTTACGGGCTTCCCCCAAGGCGAACCCCCCGATGATAAGAACTCCGGCGGCAATGCAAGCCACCAGGACTCTACGGTAGAACAAGGATTTCCCGGCAGGAAGCCTTGGGCCAAAAGAGAGTATCTTATAAAGGATAAAAATCAGGTCACTCCCTAAAGCCAAGATGAAAAGATATAGGGATAAAGCCATCCAGATGGATGAAATGAGGGTCAGATGATAATTGAATGGATTAAAATCATACCTAGCCAAAATCCTGGCGAAGGGAAAAGAAACTACCAAGAGGATGAAAATCAGGGCCACTCTCCTGCGCAGACGCCGGGGTGGTTCCGCCAACCGGACCCACAAGGAATAAAGGAAGTAATGGGCCCCGCCATAAACCGATAGAACCACCGAAAAAAATACTACAAAACTCGCCCACTGCGGCATGTTTCTTACGCTCCCCTTTGGTTTTCTCGCCAACCACCTGCAAGACCTCTCGGCCGCCCCCAAATTAGAAACCAATCCCTAACTGAATCGGCCTATAATAAATCTTGCCTATTCCGTTTTAATTATATCCAGATTCTTGCTTTTTGTTAACGATAAACCTGCGGGAAAATTCATTTTGTCATGGACGCCAAATAACATTTTAGGTAGAATGGCTAAAATATTTTTATCGCGGAAAGATTATGGAAAAAAAACAGATTATCTCCGAGTTCATGGAAACTGCCGAGAACCCCTTCCTATATCTCAAAAACTGGAAAGCGCAAACGGGAAAAAAGATTCTCGGTTATTTCTGCACAAACACTCCGGAGGAAATTATCCAGGCTGCGGGCTTCCTACCCGTTCGCCTTTTGGGTACGAAAGAAAGCATATCTATGGCAGCGAAACATCTCCAGAGTTATAGCTGTTCTCTGGTTCAAAGCAGTTTGGAATCAGCTCTGCGTGGAGATTTAAGCTTCCTCGATGGGACGATCTTTCCTCATACCTGCGATTCTATTCAGCGTCTCTCGGACATCTGGGCAGAGAACCTCGGTTTTCCTTTTCACTGGGACTTGGTACTGCCGGTGAAGTTGCACACGGAAAGCGCCAGGATTTACTTGATTCAGGAATTGCATCGTTTTCGCCGGGGGCTGCAAGAATTCACCGCCTGTCCTATCTCGGATGAAGACCTGCGTTCTTCCATCGTTCTGGCCAACGCCAACCGTTTACTCCTCAGGAAACTTTACGGGATCAAAAACCGCAATCGCATCCTGTTTTCTGCCGCCGAGTTCTCAGCCATCGTCAAGACCGCCACTTTGTGGCCCAAAGCAGAGCACAACGCCATGCTAGAAAAGTTGATTTCTTGGGCAGAAGAGAGCCATCCTGTTGCCAATGCTGGAATACGTTTATTTATTGCCGGAAGTGTTTGCGATCAGCTTTCATTCTTTAATCTCGTGGATACTTGTGGAGTTTCCATCGTCGGAGACGACCTTTGTACCGGATGGAGGTATTTTTCCGAAGATGTTCCTGCGACAGGAAATCCTATCGAAGCACTGGCTGAGCGCCTGATCCGCAAGGTACCCTGCCCCTGTAAATACAACCCCGACTTTGATCGGGGAACGGACCTGCTTCAACGAGTGAAAAATTCAAATGCCCAGGGGGTCGTATTTCTTCATCTTAAATTCTGTGACCCTCACGGCTTTGACTACCCCTACCTGAAAAAGAGACTCGATGAAAAAAACATCCCCAGCTTGCTCCTAGAGATCGAGCCGGGAGGAATACCGATGAGGGCCGTGGAAACCAGGCTGAGAGCTTTCATAGAAACGTTGGAATCGTAAGAGGAAGAACCAAATTACCCATTCCAAATAGCAAACAAATTTCAATGACCAAATTCAAAACTCCAAACAATCTGTCCTTACCCCAAGGAATCTCCCGTTTCGGCCATTGGGGAATTGGAGTTGGGAATTTGTTTGGGATTGGCAATTTGTGATTGGGAATTTTTTATTGGATTAGGAGGTCTCAATGGCCCTAGAGGAAAAAAATAAAGAGAAAAATCGGTTACGCGCCTCCCAAACAATGAAGGAGATCATGACCCGCTATTATATCGGCGCCAAGATGGCCGAAGGAACCGATAAAAAGATCGCCTGGATTACCAGCGGGGGCCCGGTAGAATTCCTCATCGCCGCCGACATCATTCCCATCTATCCGGAAAATCATGGAGCCATGTTGGGCGCTTCCCGCATGTCCGTCGAACTTTGTGAGGTCGCGGAAAGCCTCGGTTATTCCCGAGACCTCTGTTCCTATGCCCGCGGGGATATCGGCTCGGCCCTGACCAAAAAGAGTCCCATCGGAGGGTTGCCCCGGCCGGATTTTCTTCTGGCCTGCAATAACATATGCGGAACAGTCTTGAAATGGTACCAGGCCTTGAGTCGCCTTTTTGACGTTCCCCTCTTTTTCCTCGATACGCCATTTATTCATCACCAACTGACCATGGAAAGCATCATTTACGTCCGGCGGCAGTTTGAAGAATTAATCACCTTTATCGAAATACAAACCGGCAAAAAGTTTGACCGCCACCGTTTGGGTGAGGTGGTCCGTTATTCGGGACAATCGGCTATTCTCTGGAAAGAAGTTCTGAACCAGTGTGCTCACCGCCCTTCTCCCATGAGTTGCTTCGATGCCTTCATCAACATGGCCCCAATTGTTACCTTGAGGGGGACTGAAGAAGTGGTGCAATTTTACCGGGATATGAAGGAAGAACTTAGAGAGCGCATTACCCAGGGAATCAGTGCCGTGCCTGAAGAAAAATTTCGCCTTCTCTGGGACAACATCCCCATTTGGTATAAGATGCGAGAGCTTTCCGAACTCTTCTCTTCCTACGGAGCCTGTTTGGTTGCGGACACTTACACGAGTGCCTGGGTCTTTGAAGGAATGGACACCTCAGACCCGCTGGAAGGCTTAGCCCAGGCTTATACGACCGCCTATCTGAATATCAGCATTGACCTCATGGTCGAGCGAATCTTGGATTTACTGCAACGCTTCGGGGTGGATGGCCTGATCATTCATTCGAATCGCAGTTGTAAACCTTATTCCCTGGGGCAATACGATATTCAAAGACTCATCTATCAGAAGATAGGGATTCCCGGCCTCGTTATCGAAGCCGATATGACCGATGCGCGCGTTTATTCCGACGCTCAGGTAAAAAACAGGATAGAAGCTTTTATGGAAACACTACAGAACCGGCAGTACTAAATAATGCCAACCTTGCGCAAAGAGATCGCCAAATCTTTAGAACAAAACTCACTTGATCTGCGGGAAATCTCCCAGTTGTTCAGGATCCGGGAGCGCGAGGTTCTTGACCACCTCCAACATATTGCCAAATCGTCTCATCCGAAGAAACTTAGCATGGAGCCGGCTCAATGCAAACGATGTGGCTTTATATTTAAAAAACGGGATCGCCTGAGTACTCCCAGCCGCTGCCCGATCTGCAAGAGTGAGTCCATCTCCCCTCCCCGTTACCAAATCAGCGCTTAAGGGAATCCCGAAAGTTTAAAGCCGCTCCAGGAGTTCCCCGATCAGCCGCGCTGTATTCCCGACAATGCGCGAGCATTCTAAGACTTTCTCTCCCTTGTAGAAATTTTTTACTTGTTCTCTATCGTGCCAATCGACCCCGGCAATTTCCCGGCAGAGGATGCCCCTATGGTTCGGGACAATCTCTTCCCGAAACCGTAGGAGAAGCTCTCGGGTAAAAGCCCACAGGCGGGGATCTTCTTTCTCCTCTTCCCGGCTCCGGCTGAACCTTAAGCCCATCACACCCAAGGCTCCTACTACTGCGCCGCAAACCTCTCCGTTTCCCCCCAGGCCTCCTCCAAAAGCTCCCATGGCTTTAATTACTTCTGGGTCTTCTTTTCCTAACTTTTCTTGCCCGACCGCAAGAACGGCCTGGCTT
>JAOUFX010000430.1 GCA_029857975.1 Deltaproteobacteria bacterium
TTCACGCTATTATTCGTCGAATAATTGCCCGCTTCAACTCTCATATTCCCGGTTTTTGCTTCACCACCACCGCCGCCGCCAATTGCTAAATACCAATTCGCCATCGCTTTTGATGATGTTGAAAAAAGCGAGAAAAGACTTAATAATATAATCAACAAAATAATTCTATTTTTCATTTGTCTCCTCCCCTAATTTATTTTTTTCCCACAACCCCCTCTTATTCTCCCTCGTGTACACACCACCGATTCACGAGCTAAAAATGGAGGTAAAATTGGGTGACCCTTTTTTGGGGATGTGCACTTTTATGAATCCTTTGGAGGGGAGCCAGAACTCCACTGCAATTCTCCAGGTCGACTCCCGGGTCGATTTGCCAAACTGATTCATGGATGCCAAAATCCTCTCGACCCGCCCCATCAAGATATCATAAATCTCCCTCCGTTCCAATTTCGAAAAAACCGGTCTCTCCCCCAAAGAAAAAAAGACCTGGCAGGATGTCTTCCCATGCAGACATGGCCGCAGACGATGGTTCAAATCATGGGCATAATACTCCGGGCTGTTCAACTGGCCCCCCCGGTCCGTCAATACCTCCTTCGGCACCCCGTATTCCCCCACCGCCCGCCGATACACCTCGATCACCTGATCCGCCGTCTTACTCCGGTACAACTCCAATCCCACCATGTACCGCGAATAATCATCCACCATCCCCACTAAATAGGCATACCGGCCCCCCAGGCGAAAAGTGAAAATATCCCCCTGCCATAACTGGTTCGGTGTGGACCGCTCAAAAAAACGAGGTCGCGTTATGTTCGTTGAACGTTTCTTCCGGGAAGGAACAATGAAGGACTCTTCCTGCAATGTCCGCCGCACCGTTTCCGGAGAAGCACTCAGGAAGAATACCCGCTTCAATAGATGGGATATCCGCTGGACTCCAAAGAATGGCTCTCGCTTCTAGATCTCGACAATCTTCTCGCGCACCGGACCGGGAAGCTTCCCCCGACTCTCTTTCCCCTTGCTCTTCCTCTTGACTTCCTCTACACTCTCCATGGGTCACTCCCTTTCTCCCCCAAAAGAGTGTCACCCATTTCCCCCTTTCTATCTCATGATCTGGTAGTTAGCACAAAAATGGTGAAGGAGACTGTTGAACGTAAGAGACAATGGGAATGACGCAGCGGTGGAAAGAATAATTATGATCTTTGACATCATCTGTTTGAATTTCCAGAGTATACCTAGAGACCTCAGAGTTAGGGAAAAGGTTCTTTTCAGATTCTCTTCGAGGAGATCAGGTTCAAGAGCTTTATCAAAATGGTCCTAACACCAGAGAAGAAATTGGGTCATCCTGGAGAGGAAGAGCTGGAAGTTCAAGGACGAACCCCCTGCTGTTGTCTCTTTTGGAATGAATTGTGATGGCTGCGACTTAACCTGTGATCCGGGACGTCCATAAATTCATCAATATCTACCTTGCGAACAATTTAACCAGAAGACTTATTCATTATCAGCTTATAAACTTATGGACGTCCCCCTCTTCCACGTAAAAAAGGGTATATCCATTTTCCGTCATTTCCGGGAAAACGGGATCCAGTCTATTCAATGGCTTTTGTTGATCCTGGATTCCCGCCTACACGGGAATGATGCTTTTAATGATTCGTAAAAGGAGGCAGCGAAATGCGAGAACTGAGAACAACTGAAAAATTGATCGTTACGGTAGCCACCACCGGAACCTTTCAGGGGAAAGAAGCCAATCCCAATCATCCCGAACAGCCCGAAGAGATCGCCCAAGCGGCTTATGAATGTTGGAACGAGGGAGCCAGCGTGATCCACACCCATGCCCGGGACAAGAACGGCAAACCGACCTCCAACCCGGACGTGTTTCGCGAAATTGACCGGAAGATCCGGGAGAAGAACTGCGACATCATCATCCAGCACAGTACGGCCGGTGATTACATCCCCCGGCTGCCCGCGGACAAAAGAATCCGGGCTATTGAAATGAACCCGGAGATGGCCTCGCTGGACATAACGGTTTCCCGTCTGATCACCTTCGGCGGGAAGGAAAACGTCTGGATCGTGACCATGCCCGAGATTGAATACGGCGCGAAACTCATGATGGAAAAGAACATAAAACCTGAGCTGGAAATCTTTAACCCGGTATGTATGGAGGACGTTTACAAACTTATCGACGCCGGCCTGCTGAAGAAGCCCTACTATTTTGGCTTTGTCCTGGGCATGCGGCGGATCAACCGCAGCTACATGGGTTACTCCCCGAAACTCTTCATGCAGCTCGTAGATATGCTGCCCCCGGATTCCATGTTCAACGGGATGGGCATCGGCTCCGATGAGCTGCCGGCCGCGATCCAATCCATACTCCTGGGGGGGAACCTCCGGGTCGGGTTTGAAGACAACGTATATTACAAAAGAGGGCAGCTGGCCGAGAGCAACGCCCAGCTTGTGGCCCGGGCCGTCCGCATCGGACGGGAATTAGGGTGCGAAATCGTCAATCCTGCGGAGGCGCGCCAGATGCTGGGGATTCCGCCGCTGGAAAAATAACCCTTGGAAGTGCGGAAAAGGCGCCAGTGATGCGGGCAATGCAGGACTTCCTCCCCGCCTATCTCGTTAGACACCGGAGGACGTAAAAAATCCCCCCTTCCCCCGGGCACTCGGGCAACTCGTTGGATTGGATTTGTTTTTGAATCGGATTAGGTTTGTGGAGGTTTATTTAATAGATAAGTACAATCCCGAGCCTCAGGCCGTGGGGCACTTCGGAGGGTAATGTAGACCGGCCGAGGGGGTAAATTTCCCACCCGGCCCTGGCCGCCATTGTAAAAGCATCCATCCCCACCCCCTCCATCGAAGGCCTGGACCGAAGGGGGTGGCGGCAGCCTTCCCCTTTGAGGAGAGCGCAGGGCTCGTTCCGGCAGAGATACGGTTCACGCTATCGCCCATAACAAGGTCATGGTCATTGATGGAGAGGTAGTCATCACCGGCAGCTTCAACTTCACTCGCGCCGCAGAGGAGAAGAATGCTGAAAACTTACTCGTGATTCGGGATAAAGCTCTTGCAGCGAAGTATATTGAGAATTGGAAAGAGCATGCATGGCACTCTGGGGTTTACGCTGGAAAGAGGAGATAGAGTTTATTGCTCTCTTCCTGAACTCTCGTTTTTAGAGTCATCCCTGAGAATGCAACATTTCCAACGCCAATTATCAATTTGGGCTTGAAAATCGGAGCTATTTTGATGGTCAATTTTCCTGTTGACTGCCCCTGAGGTTAAGAGTATTTTTTTACCTATTGTCGTTGTCATTTCCCCACTGCAGCCAAGTAAACCCATCAACCTAACCTCTAATTTTCTGGAGTGGCGTATGAAAAGGACTTACCGGAAGGTGCCTGTATGCCGGCCCCAGAGAGATTTTTTCTCTCCTCGTGGAGACTTTTTTACTTAACCTGGGCTTTTATTTTGCTCTTACCTAAGCAATAGGAATATTTTTATTTTGGGAAATATGGTATTATTAAACCCCATATATTTAAAAACAAGGACTAGTTAAGACTCTAAAGTAAGGAAAATATTCACGTGGTGGAGAAGAAAAAAGAGGAAAGGGATAAGAAACCGCGGGCCGGAATCGCAAGGTTTGAGAAAGAAGTGGGCCTCAACGAAAAAAGGGAAAGAAGGATGTACCCCAGATTTTTGCTGAATTTGCCTATCGAATATCTTCGCCTCGACTCACCCGTAAGTTACTCTTCCCATACCATCAATGCCAGTGAAGGCGGCTTAATGATCTGTCTTCATGAACGACTCGAGGTTGGACAACATCTCAATTTAAAAATTTTCTGTAGTTCGGGCTCGAGTCTACTCACAATTAATCCCATGGTCCAGGTGATGTGGGCCGATGAACAATTAGGAAAGGACGAAACTTATCGTCATGGAGTTAGATTTGTGGATACCGCTTCGGAAGAGGTGCAAAAATTTAAGGACTTTTTGGGCACTTTACCGCCCCTTTTAGCAGAATAAAATAAGTTGGAAGCTGAACCTCTGGCCCTTCCCCCC
>JAOUFX010000429.1 GCA_029857975.1 Deltaproteobacteria bacterium
ACACCGGTCGGCGGACATGAATACCCTTATTGCTGTAGGCACCTCCGCGGCCTATTTGTATAGTGTCCTGGCAACCTTCTTCCCCGAATTGTTTGCGGCTGAAGGGTTGGTGGCCGAGGTCTATTTCGACACAGCGGGCGCCATCATTGTGCTTATTTTACTCGGCAGGCTTTTGGAGGCCAGGGCCAAGGGCCAGACCTCTGAAGCCATTAAGAAGCTGATCGGGCTCCAGGCCAAAACGGCTCGAGTCCTAAGGGATGGGCAAGAATTAGATATCCCGGTGGAGGAAGTGGCCGTAGACGATCTGGTAATGGTAAGGCCAGGAGAGAAAATCCCGGTAGACGGGGTTGTCAAGGAAGGACGTTCCTCGGTGGACGAATCGATGGTCACCGGAGAATCCATCCCCGTAGAAAAGAATCCTGGAGACAAAGTAATCGGGGCCACCATCAACAAGACCGGAACCTTCAAGTTTACAGCTGCCAAGGTGGGTAAAGATACTATGCTGTCCCAGATCATTAAAATGGTCGAAGAGGCGCAGGGTTCCAAACCCCCCATCGCCCGACTTGCGGATGTCATCGCCAGCTACTTCGTGCCGGCTGTGATCGGGATTGCGGTGATCACCTTCATCGTCTGGTATTTTTGGGGACCTACCCCGGCTCTGACTTATGCTTTGCTCAATTTCGTGGCGGTCCTGATCATTGCCTGTCCCTGCGCTTTGGGTCTGGCAACCCCCACCTCCATCATGGTGGGAACCGGCAAGGGGGCCGAAAATGGGGTTTTGATTCGGGGAGGAGAAGCGCTGGAAACCGCCCATAAGCTTACCGCCATCGTGATGGATAAGACGGGAACGCTGACCAAGGGCCAGCCCTCGGTGACCGACATTATCCCTTTTGAAGGCCATAAGGAAGAAGATATCCTGCGTTACGCGGCTTCGGCAGAAAAGGGCTCGGAACATCCTCTTGGAGAAGCCATTGTCAACAGGGCCAAGGAAAAGAATATCCCTTTGATCGATCCCAAGGATTTTCAGGCTATTCCCGGTCATGGAATTGAGGCCACAATCGATAGCAAGTCGGTCCTGATGGGGAATGCCAAATTAATGAACGATCGAGGGATATCTTTAGGGGAGCTCGGAGGGAAGGCCGAGGAGCTCTCCCAACTCGGGAAGACTTCCATGTTCGTGGCCCTGGATCAAAAACTGGCAGGCATCGTCGCCGTGGCCGACACCCTGAAAGAAAATTCCCAGGAAGCTGTGGGGGCTCTCCACAAGATGGGGATAGAAGTAATTATGATTACCGGAGACAACCGGAGGACGGCCGAGGCCATCGGCAGGCAAATCGGAATCGATAGGGTCCTGGCTGAAGTTCTTCCGGAAGGGAAGGCGAGCGAGGTGAAGAAACTTCAAGCAGAAGGAAAGAAAGTGGCCATGGTGGGAGATGGCATCAACGACGCGCCGGCGTTGGCCCAGGCGGATGTTGGGATGGCTATCGGAACCGGAACGGACGTGGCCATGGAATCTGCGGACATTACCTTGATCAGTGGCGACCTGCGGGGAGTGGTGACGGCCATCGCCCTTAGCAGAGCTACTCTCAGAAATATCAAGCAGAACCTTTTTTGGGCTTTTGCGTATAATTCTATCTTAATCCCGGTCGCGGCTGGGGTTCTCTTTCCTTTCTTCGGCATTCTTTTGAACCCGATCTTTGCTGCGGCCGCCATGGGACTTTCTTCGGTGACGGTTGTGTCCAATGCTTTGAGGTTGAGAAGGTTCCGGCCTCCGATGGGGGGGTAACTTTATTTTTGATAATCTAAAAAAATGAAATTTAATCTTTAAAAAGGCAACACGTCCTGAGGAGGGAGAGAGTATCTTTTCGCCAGATCCGGCATCTAAATATTAGAAAGAGGTAGATATTTTTTAGAAAGGAGGAGACTATGAAAAAACTGGTTTATTTATTCAGCTTTTTACTTCTAGCAGGGTTGCTTGCTTTTCCGCTGGAGGGGAATGCTCAAATGGGCCCTGGGATGATGGGTCCAGGATACGGAATGGGCCCTGGGTATGGCCCGGGTGCAGGGGGTTATGAAGATTGGTATTGTCCTTACTGCGGCCAATATGCCGGTCCCAGGGGAGGCTATGGGATGGGCCCTGGGATGATGGGGCCTGGGTATGGCATGGGTCCCGGCATGATGGGTCGCGGATGGGGTCATGGGATGGGCCCTGGGATGATGGGCCGAGGCTATGGGATGGGTCCCGGGATGATGGGTCCAGGATACGGAATGGGTCCTGGGATGATGGGTCCAGGATACGGAATGGGTCCTGGGATGATGGGCCCTGGCTATGGGCCACAATACGGTCCTCAGTACGGGTCCCAGAAATCCTTAGAGCAGAAAGACGTGAAAGCAATGCTGGAGAACTATCTACAATCCACGCGGAACCCGAACTTAAAATTGGGAAAAATCACGGAGAAGGGGCAGAATTTTGAGGCTGAGATCGTGACCAAAGATAATTCTCTGGTGGATAAAATTCTCGTGGACAAAAATACGGGCTGGATGCGCTCCGATTGATGAAGACTGGGGCTCCGGGAACTTTAAGTGGTTGCCGGAGCCCATTCTCCGCCGAGGGAACTCGCCAAAATGGCAATTGATAGAAGAACGTTTCTGAAGACAACCTTAGGCAGTATCCTCGCCGCCGGGATTCCAACTTATTCCTTCGCCTCTACCACTTCCCAGCCAAAAAGAGCAGTGAGGGAATTTCGCTTTTCGGCCTCGCAGGCCAAAATCAACCTGGGGCAGGGTCCAAGTTTTATCGCCTGGACTTTCAACGGGCAAGTTCCTGGACCGGAAATCCGCGTCAAAGAAGGGGAGATCATCAGAGTGGTTCTCAAGAATTTTCTCCCCGAAGGAACGACCATTCATTGGCATGGAGTCCCCGTGCCCAATGCCATGGACGGAGTTCCCGAAGTCACCCAAAAACCCGTGATGCCGGGTCAAACCTTTGTCTATGAATTCGAAGCCCGACCTGCAGGAAGCTATATTTATCATTCCCATTTCCGTTACCAGTTGGATCAGGGGCTCTACGGCCCCCTGATCATAGAACCCTCACGCGACCAAAAGCTTTTTGACCAAGAGTACACGTTGACGCTGGAAGACTGGGTCATGAAGGATGGGGGAGGCGCTGCCTTAACTGCGCGGCGGCCTGCTATGGGCGGGATGATGCGGGGCAGGATGGGAATGACCCGAGGTCTGGGGTCTGGCAGGGGTCCCCTGGCAGAACCCGTTTATGACAGCTATGCAGTCAACGGGAGGATTTATCCTGAGATAACGCCCTTGATGGTTAAAAAAGGAGGCCGGGTAAAATTGAGAATCCTCAACGCCTCCTCTTCAACCATCTATGCCCTTTCCCTAGCAGGCCATTCCCTTAAAATCACCCACCTGGACGGGGCTCCTATTACACCGGTGGAGACAGACGTCTTAAGAATCGGCATGGGGGAACGTTACGATGCTGAATTCCTGGCCAACAATCCAGGCCGCTGGCTGCTGGCTGCCTACGATAGTGGGTTAGGGGAAGGGATGCTTCGGATTCCCGTACAATATATAGGGGTAGAAAGAAAAGAGGCGGTACCCCCTGTATTTCACAGGGAGATGCGCATGGAGACTTATGGAAGTTTGCAGTCTTTGCACCCCTTAAAAGAACTACCAAGACCTATTGAGAGATTCTATCCTCAAACTTTGAGCGGAGGCATGCATTCTTCCTTTTGGACCATCAATGGCCAAGTCTATCCCAACACTGAGAATCTGGTCGTGAAAGAAGGGGATTGGGTGCGATTTAGGTATTGGAATCGTAGTATGATGCCCCACCCCATGCACCTGCACGGGCATTTTTTCAGAGTGGTAAACCCCTCTCTCCCTCGGGAACGGTGGATCGTGAAGGATACGGTCGTTGTGGACCCCATGCAGCAGATGGAGATAGAATTTTTGGCCAACAATCCGGGAAATTGGTTCCACCACTGCCATAACCTTTACCACATGGAAGCAGGAATGGCC
>JAOUFX010000431.1 GCA_029857975.1 Deltaproteobacteria bacterium
GAGAAGATGGAACCTGCCTCGAAATAATTGCAAACCATATTTCTTCCCTTCGGTCCTGGTTCGGTGGGCCTTTCTAGATCTAGAAAGAGAGTAAGAAAGAGTTGGTTAAAATTTGATATTCAAGCATGAAAGGCGGGTTCGGAAAAGGTTCTGCCTTTTTTATGCATATTTTTCATGGCAATCATGATAGCGGAGATGATTAGTAAATCACGTTCTTAACCCGCATATATTATTTTCTGAGGATAGATACATGGAGATCTCCAAAGGAAATTGGATTTTCATCTCTATTTTTTTTTGCCATATGCACCGCTTGTGGTGGCAGTGGTGGTGGAAGTGGTGATATTATACCACCGTTTACCACAAATGATGCCGTAGCGGTGGGTGACCTAAATGGGGATGGTAAGTCTGATCTTGTCGCCACAAGTTCGGATAATTTATTCGTTTTCTTCCAGGATTCGATTTTACTCGGAACATTTTTACCTGCGATCACGTATGTCGCCGGACCCCGTGCATCATCGGTCGTTATACACGATATTGACGGTGATGGACTGCCGGACCTAGTGATCGTTAACGCCGGTGATCCAACAGATGGCGCTAACTCAAGTATCTCGATTCGTCTGCAGAACCCTGATAGTCCCGGGAATTTTTTGCCTGCCACAAATTACGCATCGGCCAATGGTTCCCGCTCTGTTGCTGTTGGTGCCCTCAACGGCGATGGTAGCCCTGATCTGGCCGTCGCCGCTGTTGGCTATTCATCACAAAGTCCCGGTGTTGCTCAGGTCTTCCTTCAAAACAACGGCTTACCGGGAACATTCCTTATGCCTCAAAGCTACGGAGCTGGCCATACAACGCAGTCCATCGGCATCGAGGATCTCAACGGAGATGAGAAACCTGACCTGGCGAGTAATGACGGCCCCATCGTACTAATACAGAATCCTTCACAGCCCGGGATATTTGTGGGTGGAATTGTACTCCCAGTGCATTAAGATAAGTTGTGAAAGGCAGGATAAGACTCACGGCGGCGTTACTGCCCCCCGTCTCCTCCCACCGGGCTGATCGTGATCATAATAGGCCCTAAGTTATATTCCTGGAAGACATCTTTAGGCGGAGGTTCTTGCTTCCCCGATGGTTGCATGGTCAAGGGAAGGGACACCGGGTTACTGAAATGACCGGGCATGTCCTGAATTTGGATGGTCATGAGGACTTCAGAAAAATACGTAACGTTTGAGCCCGGATACCAATATATATATCCGGAGAGCTCCTTCCGGTTTTCCTCCTTGATCCGGGTATAACTAAGGGAGCCACCGCCCCCCTTGCCTCCTTTTTCAAGGTAGCTGACAATGGCTTTCATGTCCCCATCAGAATCGGAAGCTTTCAGATAGACCTTCCAAGTATCATTATATCTAATCACTTTAGAAGCAAAAGCTTGCTGGATGACTGGTGACGCTTTCCCATATTTCTGCTCACGCACTTCCATGCTTTCAAAAGTGGCACAACCCATGAGAAAGAAAAGGGCGACAACACCCCATGCAATTTTCTTGTTCATTAAAATTTACCTCCGTGTTTCTTTAATCCTCTTTTGAGCTTGGGTAGCATTTGGGAATATATCAGATGTCCCCTTGGCATTTTTATCTTTTTCGCCAAACGGGTCAAAGCAGAATTTTTTTGCTGGTTGATGGTTTATAATGTAATCATCTATTTCCTGATTGTCATTTAATGATTTAGATGCTCAAATTGAGTGCTGGGGTTCTTTGGACTTCCTCCGAAGAGGTTTTTTCCCCTAGGAGGCAAATTCCGCCCAATGCGGTAACCAATCTAAATTTATTGATTTTTTGGAAAGGAGAAAGCTATGAATAAAGAAATTTTAAGGCTTCTTTGGCCTTTTCTTTTTGCTATTTTTTACCCTTGCCCTTGGATGCGCAGGCTTTAAGCCGATGATCCCCATGGGGAGTAATCCGTTGACCCAGGGACTTCAGTGAGTCGAGGCCAGGTCCGGTTTCAGCTCCTCGGGTCACCCCTCGCGCCCGGCAAAACATTGCTTTCGGTAGACTTGGTGGATGCCGCGACGATGAAAGACGTAGACCTTTCAAATGAAAAGGGAGCCGTCCTTTTCTTGAGTATCGTTCCCTCCCTGGATACGCCGGTTTGCGAGGAGCAAACGCACTACCTGAGAGAAGAGGGAGAGAACCTTCCCAAAGAAATCAGGCGGATCACCGTCAGCCGGGATACTCCCTTTGCCCAGAAGCGCATTGCCAAGGAGGCTAAGCCGACCAACCTCCAATACCTATCGCATTACCAGGAGGGAGCATTTGGAAATGCAACGGGGCTTCTCATGGAGAAGACGATGCTCTTGGCGCGCTCCGTCGTCCTGGTGGACAAAAAGGGAGTTGTCCGGTATATTCAGGTCGTTCCGGAAATAACTCATCTGCCGGATATGGCAAGGGCCTTTCAGAAGGCAATCGAATTGACTAAAGGGAAATAGGAAGGCTGAAAATCCAAATGACCAATATCAAATCAATGCCAAATGTAAAGAGCGCAAAATTCAAATGGATTCCTATGGAAAAGAGGTTTGGATTATTTGAATTTGGAATTTATAGCCCCCCTTTCATTAATCTGGGGCGGTGTTAACCGGATAAGGGGGACAGAGATAAACAAAACAGAGGTGGTTTTATGAGTGACATAAAAGTGCTGGATCGGGCATTCCACTCCATCATGGAAAAAATGGTCCAGACGGGGCAGGCTCCCCACTATACGGAGATTGCCTCCGAGTTGGGAGCTCCCATGGAGGAAGGGCGGAAGATCCTCCGAGATCTCTTTGCCGCGGGAGTTCCCGGCTGGCTCTTCCCGGGGACCGATTACATTACTTCCTTCGCGCCTTTCAACAATCTTCCCACGCAGTACCGGATCACGAACGACGGGCAATAAAAGTGGTTTGGTGAGTGAGGGTTTGAGTCGCTGGCGGTCAGCTGGCTCTTCAAAGGAAAAACAGTGCGGATCGATGCTCCATGTCTTGATTGCGGATTACCCATCCGAGTAGAAATGAAAGATGGTATGATTAAAAGTGCCGAGCCCGAAGGTCTGGTAGGGTACACATCGGTACCTTTCCGGGAATGGTTCAAAGACCTACCCTATAGCTGAAGTACCATGAATCTCTTCCGGTCGGAAGAGCACGTTCGTAACTGGAGCGGTTTCAAAGCGGGTACCGAAGAAGGGATTGTTGCATTGTCCGATTTGGTCGATGTTTTTTCGGGTAGTTTATTCACCCGGCGGTTGGACCCGGATTATGTTTCCAATTATCAGAAGTATATCGGGGAATTCATCGCGGCCATCGGAGAGATAGGGAAAGCCCGCCCGTTCTGGTCGCCACCGGGTCCGTAACCACCCTACTAACCATGGGGAGGGTCAGGTCTCAACAATGGGCAAAAATGTTGAATGTTGGGGCCTGATCCCTTCGTAAACTTGGATGAACATTTTCATGACCTTGCGGATGGCTCTAAAGGCGATCGGCCGGAATAAAATGCGTTCCGGGTTGACGATGCTGGGGATCATTATCGGGGTGGGAGCCGTCATTACCATGATCGCCATCGGCTCCGGGGCCAAGGCCCGTGTCCAAGAGCAGATTGCCTCTCTCGGATCCAATGTTCTGGTCATACGCTCGGGAAGCGCCACCAGTGGGGGAGTGCGGATGGGCGCTGGATCGATGCCCACGCTTACCGTGGAGGATGCGGAGGCCATTGCCGAAGAAATATCCGTGGTGAAGTATGCGGCCCCCAGGTTAAACGGGGTAGCTCAAGTCGTATTTCAAAATCAAAACTGGTCAACCCGTACGAGGGCCACGACCCCGGAAGCGCTCCTGATCCGCGATTGGCCGGTGGTCCAGGGGAGATCGATGATTCGGGAGGACGTGGAGGGAGCCAAAAAGGTTTGCCTCCTGGGGCGGACGGTCGCGGATAATCTTTTCGGGCAGATGGACCCGATCGGGCAGGTCGTTAGAATCAATCAATTTCCCTTCCAGGTCATCGGGGTTCT
>JAOUFX010000432.1 GCA_029857975.1 Deltaproteobacteria bacterium
AAATCCGCGATGAGGCCCACCGCTTTGCCATTGCCTACCATAAGAAGCTCCGGGGCAAGCAAGGATTACAGACGATCCTCGACGAAGTGCCAGGAATCGGGGAAGTAAAAAAGAAAGCCCTACTCAAGGGTATTGGCAGTCTGGAAAAAATTCAGGAAGCCTCCGTGGAGGAGCTCAGCCGAGTTGAGCCCTTGACCCGAAAAGATGCCCAGACGATTTTTGATTTTTTTCACCAGAGAAAAGAGAGCTTGAATTATGAAAACGAAAACCCCTGAATCTTTTCCCCAGCAAAATCGACCGGTGACCATGGCTCCCCACGGCCTGGTAGCTTCGCCCCATTACCTGGCTTCCCAGGCCGGAGTGGACATTCTACAAAAAGGAGGAACGGCTGTGGATGCCGCCATCGCCACCAATGCCGTCCTTAATGTGGTTTACCCGCACATGTGCGGGATTGGCGGGGACGCTTTCTGGCTGATTTACAGCGCCGCCCAAAAAGACCTGGCCTTTCTGAATGCCAGCGGGCGTTCGCCTTATCTGGCCACCATCGAATATTTCCAAACCTCCGGGATGGATGCCGTACCCTTGCGGGGACTCCTGCCGGTCACCGTCCCCGGGGCTGTAGACGGATGGTTCGAAGCTCACCACCGCTACGGAAATTTATCCATGCCTACCCTTCTGGAACCGGCCATCGCCTATGCGCGGGAGGGTTACCCCATCAGCCATATCTTGAGTTTCAAGATCCAGGAAGCGGTCCCGGAGTTATCCCGTTTCCCTTCCTCCCAAAACCTCTTTTTACCCGGCGGGAAAGCTCCCAGGCCCGGTGACCTACTGACGAATCCAGGGCTGGCGGAGTCCTTCGTCAAGATCGCCCGGGATGGAAGGGATGTCTTTTACCGAGGGGAGATTGCGCGGGAGATCGTCAAATTTGCGCAAGAAAACGGCGGACTTTTGAGCGAGAAGGATTTGCAGGAAACTAAATCAACCTGGGGCAGGCCCGTGTCAACCGCCTATCGGGACTACACGGTTTATGAAACAGCTCCCAACTCCCAGGGCCTGGCAGCCCTGTTGATCCTGAACCTTCTGGAGGGGTATGATCTTTCCTCCTTGGGTTATCAATCCCCCGACCATCTGCACCTGATGGTCGAGGCTAAAAAACTGGCGTTTGCCGATCGCAATCGCTATATCTCGGACCCGGAAAGGGTCCACATCCCTGCCGCGGAGCTTCTCTCTAAAGACTATGCCGCCAGGCGCCGCTCCCTCATGCACCCGGCCCGGGCGGCAGATGCTACGGCAATCCCGGCAGGAAGCTTTGGGCGAGATACGATCTACCTCTGCGTCATCGATGAAGCAGGCAACGCGGTCTCCTTGATCCAATCCCTTTACTTCTCCTTCGGGTCAGCCGTGGTGGCCGGGAAAACAGGAATCGTCCTGCAAAACCGCGGGGCCTATTTTTCCTTGGACCCCGATCAGGTAAACTGTCTCCAGCCGCACAAAAGACCTTTTCACACTTTAATGGCTTCCATGACCTTCAGGGAGGGGAAGCCTTATATGATCTTCGGTACCAGCGGAGCTGACGGCCAGCCGCAGACGCATGTCCAGGTAATGACCAACGTCTTCGATTTTGGCCTGAACATCCAATCGGCCATCGAGGCGCCGCGCTGGTTATCGGGAAGATACTTAGTCAACCAGCCGGAAGGATCATTAACGATGGAAGGCCGGGTTGCGGCTGAGGTGATCGAAGAATTAAAAAGGCGCGGGCATCAAGTAAATGTAGTGGAAAATTGGTCGCAGGTTATGGGCAGTGCCCATGGAATCGTCATTCATCCTGAAAACGGTTTACGCCTGGGCGGCTCCGATCCCCGCTCCGACGGCGCGGCCATCGGGTATTGAGGGTATCCGTTAGGGGGAGAAGGATGGCCAAGAAAAAGTTGAGCGCTTACCCATATACCCATGAAACGGATAAGCTGATGGCCTGCTTGGAAGTTGGAAAACTACTGACTTCCACCTTAGACCGTAAGGAAATCTTGGAACTTATCATGCTCAAAGTCAGCCAGTTGATTGATGCCCAGAATTGGTCCCTGCTCTTGAAGGACGAAGCAACGGGTGAATTAACTTTTGAAATCGTGGTGGGGATCAATAAAGATCTGGTGCATGGGATCCGGCTGGCACCCGGAGAAGGCATTGCCGGTCATGCGGCCGCCACCGGCTTGCCTCTATTCATACCGAGCGTCAAAGGCGATCCGCGATTTAACAGAAAAATTGATCTGCTCACGGGATTCACAACCCAATCGATTATTTGTCTACCGCTCAAAATTCACGGCGAAATATTGGGAGTGATCGAAATCATTAATGTCCAGGATATGGGTATTTTTCAAACGAATGACCTCCCCATCCTGACGATTCTTGCGGATTACGCGGCCATCGCCATCGAGAATTCTCGATACTTCTCCCGAATTCAAAAAATGGGGATAACGGATGAGTATACAGGTCTTTATAATGCCCGTGTTCTTCACCAAATGTTGGATGAATGGATCCAGGAAGATTCCCGTAGAGAAAGGAAATTCGCAGTTGTTTTTGTTGATATAGATAATTTTAAAGAAGTGGTGGATGGATACGGCCATCTTTTGGGCACGCAGGTGTTAAAAGAAGTCGGGGAAACAATCTCTTCCTGCTTAACTGGAAAAGATGTTCTTGTAAAGTATGGGGGAGATGAGTATATAATTATCCTTCCGGATGTTAATAAACAAGCGGCATTCCAACTTACTGAAAAAATCGCTCAGGCCACCCGGAGATCCATCTATCTGAAAGAAGAACCCAGGCCCGTAAAAGTTACGGCGAGCTTTGGTATTGCCATGTATCCAGAGGATGCCCGGACGAAAAAAGACCTTCTTATCTTGGCCGATAATTTATTGTACGGTATCAAGAAAGCGAGTAAGAACGGTATTGGGATGATTTGTCGATAAGTGCTGAACGAATGTCCGGAGTCAGAAATTCGTTGAACAAATCCTGCTCTCCCGCCGGCCATTTTGGCTTAGCTCAACCGGAGCCGGCCCCCGGGCCACGACAATGGTTGTCGGCAAAATAAATTTTAAAACGAATCTCTGACTCAGGACCCTAAGGGACGCTGATAAAACTTTAAACCTGGCCTTTATCGGAAAGTTGGAAATCTTTTTTTAAAAAAGAAAGGAGAAGAAAAATGAAAAGGAAGATGACGAAATGGGTAACATGGTATATGGTCACCATAACGTTTCTCATCGGGATTACTCCCAGGGTTTATGCGGGTTTTTCGCCATCGGAAGGGATTACCCTTGCACCCGTCGATAGGCCCTCCGACCTCCAGAAGATTCAAAAAGTTCTTGAATCGAAAATGGTCCGCGAAAGACTCAAGCAGCTGGGGTTTCACGAGGAGGGGATCCAAAAGAGATTACACCGGCTTACCGACGAACAAATTCATCAGCTTGCTTTAAATCTTGATGAACTGAATGTCGGAGGGAATGGGGAGGTGGTCATTGTAGCCCTTTTGGTCGCCATCCTGGTGGTCCTCATTATATATCTATTAGGATATCGGGTGATGCTTAAAAGAGCGTGATCAGGATTATAGCATCCAATACCTGAGCGATGGAACCCTTGAGCCTGGAATGGAAGACGATTGATGGCCTTTGAACCTCCCCTCTGGAAAGTAATCTTGGGCAGGATCATGTATTCCCTATGGCCCAACCTCTTATGGAGGTGGGGAGGAAGACGATGAAAGTCCTGAGGCTTTCGGTTTTTTTAGCGGTTCTTTTCTTGTCGGTCAATCTTTTTGCCGCGGAGAAGATTATCTCCATTATTCATACCAATGACCTCCATTCGCATCTCCTGGGGTTTTCCCCCAATATTGATTATCGCCCTGATAGGATCGGGAACAACGGCACCCAGGGAGGCTGGGCCAGGGTCGCCTCGGTTATCAAACAGGAGAAGGAAAAAAGAAACAATCCCGTACTCGTCCTGGACGGGGGTGATTTTCTCATGGGTTCCCTCTTCC
>JAOUFX010000433.1 GCA_029857975.1 Deltaproteobacteria bacterium
TTCGGAACGGTAGGTTTATCCATGGGAATTACGCCCACGCTCAACGGGGTCCAAAAGGCGGCCATCATTTTCATGATGTTTATTGGCCGGGTCGGCCCTCTTACCCTGGCCTTTTCATTATCCAGGAAAACCATGAAAGAAGGGATTACCTACGCCGAGGAAGGGGTCATGGTAGGTTAAGGAGGTCATGGCATGGGGAAGCGAGTCGTCGTGATCGGACTGGGAATCTTCGGGTTTAATATTGCCAAGGAACTTTACCAGAATGGTTTTGAAGTCATTGCCATCGATAAAAATAAAGAGATGATTCAGGAGATCAAAGATTTTTCCACCAAGGCCATCCTGGCGGATGGGACCGACAAAGGGGTGTTCGAGTCAATCGGCGTGGAAGGAGAGGACGTGGCCATCGTTTCCTTCGGAGAAGACTTAGCGGCGAGCACGCTCATTACCCTCCACTTGAAAGAAATGCGTGTAAAGAACATCATTGTCAAGGCCCCGAATGAAGACCATAAACGAATTTTGGAAAAGGTTGGAGCCACGGAAGTCATTATCCCGGAAAAAGAAATGGCCAGCAAGGTGGCCAAAAGCCTGATTTCTCCCAATGTCCTGGATTATCTCCCGCTCACCCGTGACTACACGATCTGCGAAATCGCTCCCCCTCCCAGTTTCGTAGGGAAAACCATAGGAGATATCCAGTTGAGAAAAAAACACCATATCGGGGTGATCGCTACCAGGGATGTTCTAACCGACCAGGTGCAGATGATCCCCTCCGCTGACTTCATGATAAAAGACAGCGATATCTTGGTGGTGATCGGCAAGGAAGAAGATATCAGGAGACTTAGGTAGTGCGCCAGAGAGTTACAGGGTGCCAAAATATTTTTGCGCCGGAGGTCAAGACGCGGTGAGATCGAGAAAAAAAAATTTTTTCAAGGCCTGCTCGATCATTTTCCTGTTGAACGTATTCGCATTTTGGGGAGGGAATAGGGTGGAAGCCGAGGAGAGAACCAGAATTGGGCTGGTGGAGGAAGTAATCCTTTTGCCCTGGGGAGTGAGGTTAGCCGCACGCATCGACACCGGAGCGGCCCAATCTTCCCTGGATGCCCGTGAACTGACCATTAAGGATAATATGGCCGAATTTAAATTACCTGAGAAATATGGCGGACTGCGCCTGCGCCTGCCGATTCTCACCTGGCAAACCATCCGTTCCGCTGAATCCCAGGAGCGGAGACCAGTGGTGGAAATTGAGCTATGCGTGGGCCCCAGACATCTCCGCACCCGGGTCAACCTCAACGACCGCTCCAGAGTTAAATACCCGCTTATTATCGGAAGGAACATACTCCGAGGAAATTTTGTCGTCGACTGTATGAAATCGAAGTGCGCTCCGCCGAGTTGTCCGGAGGCTCCTTCAAAATGAAGCGCCCCATATTGCCCCTCGTATTGGCCCTTTTCCTCTTGCCCCTCTGCCTTCTTAGCTACCGCATCGTTTGGCTTAAGTATCCTCTCTTGCCCTCTGTCCCCGGGGAAACATGGCAACTCTTGATCAAAGCCCGTGTCCAGCCTGGGGTAAAAGATATCAGGATTGAGATGGGTTTCCCCGTTGAGCACGCTGGACGAATGCTGGTGGAGGAGCAGATAACTTCAGGTAGCCTGAATTTTGACCTCCTACGCCAAGAACCGAATCGGATCGGGATCTGGTCGGGAACGCCCTATCTGGAAGAAGAAGAGATTTCTTATCGGACCCTTATCCTGATCCGCCCCCAGCGAACCCCCAAACCCCAATCCCCCGTTCTGGAAATATACCCGGCAAATTTTGGGAAGGAAGAACAGGCCTTGGCCGAGCACTTAGCCGCGAGATGGAGCCGTCAGAAACCTTCGCCGCGAATTCGGGCTGTGGCTAAGACGGCCCTGGGAGAATGGGGATCACCTCCCCCCGAAGACAGGTACTTGCGAGGTTGGAAAATCGTGCAAGAAAAGTACGGGCGGCTTAAGGCCCTTCTTATGCTTCTCCGGGCCGCGGATCTTCCTTCCCGAGTCGTCGAAGGCCTCCGTTTGGTTGAGGGAATTCGAACTACCCCACTTACCTGGGTGGAGGTATGGAATGGAAATAAATGGGAAATTCTATGGCCGGGTGCGGGAGAGATTGATAAAAACCCAGCATCATTTCTGCCCTTGGCAACCGGCGGCCTTCCCTCCCTGCGCGTCACCAGCGGGGAGATATCGGAGGCCCATTGGAGCTTAAGCCAACAGATCATCAGTAAGTGGAAATTTCATTTCGAACGCATTCAAAGAACTAAACGCTTTCTTGACCGATGGTCCCTCTTCCGCCTTCCACCTGAATTTCAAAAAACCTTTCGCATCCTTCTGCTGGTTCCCATCGGAGTACTTATCATCAGCGTTTTGCGCAACTTAGTGGGTTTTCCGACCTTCGGTATTTTCATGCCCGTGCTCATGGCCCTGGCCTTCCGCAACACCGGTCTGGCTTACGGATTGGGAATTTTCGCCGGAATTTTGCTGATAGGGTACATTGTCCGACGCGGATTGGACAAACTCCGCCTTCTCCTCGTCCCCCGCATGGCCCTTATCCTGACCCTGGTTATAATCTGCTTTACCGTATTAGCTTTAGTTGGCCACAAACTGGGGCTACGAGAGTTCATGGCTGTAGGCTTACTTCCCTTTGTAATCCTCACCATGGTGATTGAACGTTTCTACGTCTTAGTTGAAGAGGCCGGCATAAGGGAAGGGTTGCGCACTGCCGCCGGAAGCGCCGCTGTGGCGGTGATTTCTTACCAAATTATTAGCTGGGAACCATTACAGCTGACATTTTTTATTTATCCCGAACTCCTGGCGCCTATAGCCGCTGTTCAGATTCTCCTGGGGCGGTACACTGGTTATCGGCTCTCGGAGCTTTTCCGTTTCCGCACCTTGAGGAAAACTTCATGATCTTCCAAATTGCGCGCCAGCTACGCGAAGCAGGGGTCTTGGGGATAAACAAGAGGAATGCCGATTTCATTATGCATTGCAACCCTCGTTCTTTATTCCCGCTAGTCGATGATAAAGTGTTGACCAAGAAACTGGCCAGTGAGCATCAGATCCCCACGCCCCTGATCTATCATGTTATCGAAAGTCAAGGCGATATTGCCGACCTGGAAGGGAAACTCGGAAGTCAAAACCAATTTGCGGTCAAGCCGGCTCGGGGCTCGGGGGGCAGCGGGATTGTTCTGGTCATGGACCGCACGTCCAACGCATTTATTACCCAGAGCGGCGAGGCCGTCTCCCGGGAAGATTTTGCCCATCATGTCTCCGATATCCTTTCCGGGATTTACTCCCTCGGCGGGCTGGAAGACCGCGCCATTGTCGAAGCCCTGATCCATCCGGATCCGATTTTCGCTGCTGTGACTTATCAAGGTGTACCCGACGTGCGGGTTGTGGTTTACCGGGGGATTCCGGTCATGGCCATGGTGCGGCTCCCCACGAAAGCCTCGGATGGTAAAGCGAATCTCCATCGGGGAGCAATCGGGGCAGGGATTGAACTGCATAGCGGGTTGACGATAACGGCCGTTCACCAATCGCAAGTCGTTACTCACCATCCCGACACCGGCAAGCCGGTCAGCGGCATTCAAATCCCCTATTGGGATGGCATGCTCCTTATGGCCGCCAGGACTTGGGAAATGACCGGCCTCGGTTATATCGGAGTTGACTTGGTGATTGACCGGGAGCGCGGGCCTTTGCTCCTCGAGTTGAATGCCCGCCCTGGGCTGGCAATCCAAATGGCCAACCGGAGCGGTCTGTTAAAACGCCTCGAACGCACCGTGGGGACACCTGCCACAATCTTCTCTACAGCCGAATCCAGGGTGGCCTGGGCAAAAGAAGCGTTTAAAAAGGCATAAAGCAAAAAATAGGTTATAGGTAATGGGATATGGGACTACCTACCGCCTATAACCCATGCCCTCCATTGTCAATTACCTTGCTCACCTTCACTTTTTATTTTCTATCATGATTCTAGCAGGA
>JAOUFX010000434.1 GCA_029857975.1 Deltaproteobacteria bacterium
ATTATCGAAAAAGGATTTGCTGGCGATGTACCGCTGGATGGTGCTGGACCGGGTTTTCGAAGAAAAAACTTTTGACCTTTTAAAATTGGGGAAGCTGGTGGGGTTTCACCATCCTAATGTTGGCCAGGAAGCTGTGGATGTGGGGACTTGCTATAGCCTCCGGAAAGACGACACCATCATGCCCACCCATCGGGGGAAGGGCAAGTATTTAATGAAGGGAGTCGACATCAAGATCATGATGGCCGGCATGTTCGGCAGGAGAAACGGTTCCGGCAAAGGACGGGGTCCTGCTTCCCATTCGGGAGACAACTCCATCGGCCTTCTGGCCGGGACCGGTCTCATCGGTTCGGGAATTCCGATCAGCACGGGAGCGGCCTTAGCTATGAAACTTCAGAAGAAAGACAGCGTGGCCCTGCATTTCTTCGGTGACGGAGCTTCCAACCGGGGGGACTTCCATGAAGCCCTGAACATGGCCGGGGTAATGAAGTTACCCATCGTCTATGTCTGCGATAATAACTGTTACGCCATGTCCGTCCCCCAAAGCTGCGCCACGGCCATTGAAGACATCTCCGTCCGCGCAGCGGGATACGGGTTTCCCGGCCTGACCATCGATGGGAATGATCTCCTGACCGTACACGAGGTCACGCAGGCGGCCATCGTCCGGGCCCGAAAGGGAGAGGGGCCCACCTTGATCGAATGTAAAACATACCGGTGGATGGGGCACAGCATCAATGATCCGGGAGTCTACCGTTCTCCTGAGGAAGTGGATTCGTGGAAACAAAAATGCCCCATCAAACGATTCGAGAAATATCTGAAGGAAAAGGGACTGCTCGATGACCCCAAGATAAAAGAGTTCCACCGCAGCGTGAATGAAGAGATTGAGGAAGCCATTCAATTCGCCGAAACAAGTCCCCTCCCCTTGCCGGAGGATACGCTTCTCGATGTGTACGCCAATTAAAAAACAATGGGACGCAGATTTACGCAGATAAACGCAGAAAAAACTCTTGCATGTTAAAAGCAAAGGCATTCCTTTTTTGCCTTTTTGAATCCAGTAAATCTGCGTTCATCTGCGTCCAATTATGGATTTTGAGGGGGAAAAAATGAGGGAAATAACCTTCGTCGAAGCAGTCAACGAGGCACTGCACGAGGAAATGGCCCGGGATGAAAGGGTCTATGTAGTGGGAGAGGATGTCCGCATAGGCTATGGCCGGGGTGGGGCCTTCGGGGCCACCAATGGTCTGTTCGCCAAATTTGGCCCAGACCGGGTGATCGACACCCCCATTTCGGAATCGGCCATTGCCGGTACTTCAGTGGGCGCAGCCCTTTGGGGCATGCGGCCGGTGGCCGAGATTATGTTTTCAGACTTTCTGGCCCTGGCCATGGACCACATCGCCAATTCTGCGGCCAAGATGCGCTATGCCTATGCGGGAGAAGCAACCGTTCCCGTGGTGTTCCGCATGGCTTTTGGGGCAGGCGTGGGGGCGGCACTGCATCATTCCCAGAGCCCGGAAGCGTGGATCACCAACATCCCGGGCTTAAAGGTCGTCATGCCCTCCACGCCTTACGATGCTAAAGGTCTCTTGAAGAGTGCCATCCGCGATGATAATCCCGTTGTGTTCTTTGAGCATAAGTATTTATACGGCCGCCTGAAAGGGGAGGTTCCCCAGGAAGAGTATCTCATCCCTTTGGGAAAAAGCGACATCAAACGTTCCGGGGAAGATTTGACCATTATCGCTACTGGCGCAATGGTGCAGCAGGCGTTGGCTGCGGCGGATATCCTCGATCGCGAGGGGATGAAAGCAGAGGTCTTAGACCCGAGGACTTTGTTTCCCCTGGACCGGGAAACTATTCTGCAATCGGTAAAAAAGACGAGTAAGGTGATTATTGTCCACGAGGCGCCGACCTTTGGAGGCTTCGGCGGGGAGATTGCCGCTCTCATCGCCGAAGAAGCTTTCTACTCTCTGGACGCGCCCATCAAGCGGGTGGGAGCCCCCTTTACCCCGGTGCCAGCCCACCCGATTCTGGAGAAGTTCTACTTGCCGAATGCCGAGAAAATTGTAAAAGTAGCCAGGGAGATTCTGGAATAGTTTATTAGGACACGGATTTACACAGATTAGCGCCGATTAAAGAATATGAACCTTGGACACCTTCGGGCACTTTAGGCCTTTGTATTTACTTGGATCTATCCGTGGTTATCTGCGCGTATCTGCGTCCAAGATCAACAATATTTGAAGGAGAACGTCATGGCTGTCGAAGTCCAAATGCCCAGCTTGGGCCTGAGCATAGCGGAAGGAACGATCGAACGCTGGCTAAAAAAAGAAGGAGACCCGGTAGAAAAGGGTGACCTTTTGGTGGCAATCATTACCGAAAAAATCACGGTCGAAATTCCGGCGGAGGCCTCGGGAACGTTGCTGAAGATTTTTTCTCCCGCCGGCACAAAAGTGATGGTCGGGCAGACGATTGCGCTTATTGGATTGGTTGGCGAAAGAGTAGGGAAATTTTTTGCGGCTGAGGAACCTCAATATGGGCCTCCCCACGAACCCCAGGAGCCGTTTGTGGCCAGGAAAGAACGTGGGGATCTAAAAGTTTCGCCCCTGGCTCTTAAAATAGCCGAGGAACAGGGGTTGGACATCCGGGAAATTGCTGCCAAATATCCGGGGAAGAAAATCGGTAAGAAGGAAATATTCGACTGCCTCGAAGAAAGAAAAGGAAAACCAGCGGCAAAGGAAGTCAAGCCCTCGCCGGTCTCTACGGACGAAGAAGTCAAGCCTTTGAGCGGACCGCTGCGGGCCATGGCCGAGCATATGGGAATGAGCGCCAGGACGGCAGCACGGGTTACCACCATAGCCGAGGTGGACATGACGGAACTGGTGAAGCTGCGGAATGCTCTGAAAGAAAAATTGCAGCAGGAGTTCAAGGTCAATCTGACTTTCGTACCTTTTGTTATGCGGGCCATGGCTGAAGGAGTGAAGGAATTTCCCATTTTGAACGCCTCCCTCCAGGGGGAAGGGGTGGTCTTCCATCGAGCGATCAATGTGGGAGTGGCCGTGGATACCGGGGAAACCCTGCTGGTTCCCGTAGTAAAAGATGTGGCCCACAAAAGCATCCTGGAGCTTAGCCGCGAGGTTATCCAGATATCGGATAGAGCCCGGGAAAGAAAACTTTCCCTGCAGGACATCCAGGGAGGAACGATCACCTTGACCAACGCTGGTGTGTACGGCGCGCTTTTAGCCACGCCTATCATTCACCAGCCCCAGAGTGCCATCCTCTGGATGGGCAAAGTAATGGAAACCCCCGTTGTGCGTGAGGGACAAATCGTCATCCGGTCGATGATGTACCTTTGCCTCTCCTATGATCATCGCATCATCATGGGTGCCCAGGCTGTTCGCTTCCTCCAGGTTGTTAAGAAGAACGTAGAAAACCCCTACCCTCTTCTCTTTTAAATTGCGGATGGCAGGACTCAGAATGCCGAATCCGCAACCCATTCTTTTTCGTCTTTTTCCTCTTCCCCAAGAGGGTCAGTCCTAAACCATCTTGACCTCCTTCCTCGGCGGTGGTAATTTTAATCCATGCCCGTAGTTGAAAAAAACCTTCGTCCCTGCCAAGCCTTTCGGCTGGGGATGATCGAATATGAAGATGCCCTCCGCCTGCAGAACCGTCTCGCTGAGGCCCGGAAGGAAGAGAAGATCGGAGATGTTTTGCTTCTCCTGCAGCATCCTCCGGTCATCACCATGGGAAAATCTGGGAAAGTGCAAAACGTCCTCGCCTCCCCCACGACCCTCCAGGAGAAAAGAATCAAAGTCATCTTCACGGACCGGGGAGGCGATGTCACCTATCATGGGCCGGGTCAATTGGTGGCTTATCCCATCCTCAACCTGCGTCTTTATGACTTGAGCGTCCCGGATTATGTTTGGCACTTGGAAGAAGTGGTAATCCGCCTGCTCGCCCGCTTCGGCATTTCTGCCGGCCGTTTGGGAAAACTCAGAGGGGTTTGGGTAGGTGAA
>JAOUFX010000843.1 GCA_029857975.1 Deltaproteobacteria bacterium
TCGATTACAGCAGAAATATCTGGAGGATGATCTTAAGACAAAAATTATCATTACCTACAAGACTGGAGGAGGTGGAGCCGTCTGCTGGGCCGAACTGGTGAGATCTAAACCGGATGGGTATACGATGGCCGGTATCAACGAACCTCACACTGTCCTACAGCCTCTTCAGAGGCCCGATACCGGATACAAAACAGAGGATTTAACTCGTATCGCCTGTTTCCAATACACCCCATCCTGTTTGATCGTTCGAAAGGATAGCCCCTTTAAAACCGTAAAGGATCTGGTGGATTATGCTAAGAAACATCCCAGTGTGGTTACGATTGCCGGGACTGGCACCTGGGCCTCCACCCATTTTGCTTATCTCCTTTTTGAAAAAGCGGCGGGGATCAAATTAACGTATGTTCCCTACGCTGGTTCCGGGGCAACCAAGCCAGCTGTCTTAGGAGGGCATGTCTCGGCCATTGTCGGCCACCCCACTCATGCCGTGGAATTGGGAGAGCAGGTACGTGTGCTGGCAATGTGTTCCGAGGAGCGGTCAAAAGCGCTTCCCGATGTACCCACCTTCAAAGAGCTGGGTTATGAGGGGGTGGTGGAAGGGTCCTATCGTGGTGTAGCAGCGCCTCCGGGAACTCCCAAAGAAGTTGTTGATATTCTGGCGAATTCGTTTAAGAAAATAAACTTCAATCCGGAATTCCAAAAGAAAATGACTGGGATGGGATTTGATCTCCTTTGGTGGGGTCCAGAAGAATACAATAATCAGATTAAAAAAAGACAAGAATACTACAGGAAGCTGCTAGCTGATTTTGGCTATAAAAAGTAAGACGATGCTATTTGGACGCCCTTGAAGGTTCATCCTTCAAGGGCTGCCCTTTTATATCAATCACAAAAGAATCTTTATAACAGAAAGAAGATAATGATCCTATCCATTGTTTGAAATTAGAAGGATAAGTCCAGATGGTGCTTGATGGTCTTCTTACTATTCTGAGTGCAAAAAATGTGCTTTACATAGCCATTGCCACGGCAGGGGGATTGGCTGTAGGAGCCTTACCCGGACTCACTGCAACGATGGCAGTGGCCCTGCTTGTTCCCATCACTTTTACACTAGGACCTATCTCCGGTCTGGCTGTGTTAGGCGCGATCTATATGTCTGCCATCTACGGAGGATGCTTTTCAGCGATCCTTATTAATACCCCTGGAACACCTGGATCTATTGCCACCGCTTTTGACGGCTATCCAATGGCCCGAAAGGGAGAAGGTGCTAAAGCGATCTTTGCAGCCACTTATGCCTCAATGTTTGGAGGTCTTTTAAGCTTACTGGCATTATTTTTTCTTTCCCCTCCTTTAGCTAGAATTGCTTTAAAATTTGGTCCTCCTGAATATTTTTGGTTGGCTATATTTGGATTAACTGTGATGTCGAATTTAGGAGAAGGCTCTTTTATAAAAACTTTTTTATCCGGGGGGATTGGTCTGATATTGAGTTGTATTGGCATCACCCATATGGGAGGGGAACTTCGTTTTGGGTTTGGTCGATATGAACTCCAGGGAGGTGTTGAACTGATTGCCGGTCTGATTGGTCTATTCTGTATCCCCGAGGCGCTGAATTTTATGGGGACGATGAGTTCATCAATCTATAGTGTTGAAAAAATAGAGAAAAAAAAGAGGGTTTGGATTTCTTACTTTCGTGAATTTTGGGACACTCGAAAGACCTTAATCAGATCCACTCTGATAGGCACGATTATCGGAATCCTTCCAGGTGCGGGAGGAACAGTTGCCAATGTAGTCGCATATAATGATGCGAAGACATACTCAAAGAAAACGGGGTTTGGAACTGGTATTATGGATGGAATTGTTGCTCCAGAGAGTGCAAATAATGCCACCGTGGGTGGAGGATTAATCCCGACGCTTACTCTTGGAATCCCAGGGACGCCTGTAGACGCAGTTATTCTCGGTGCACTCATGATCCATAGCCTACATCCCGGCCCACAGCTTTTTCAGAAAAGTGGATTAATTGTATACTCCTTTATGTGGGCCTTGGTTATTTCTACCCTATTAATGGGGATTATTGGCCTATCCCTGGGAGTTGCTTTATATAAAGGAGTTTCCAGGGTTCCAACTCGGTATTTAGCCCCTACCATTATCTTCCTATCCATTATTGGGTCTTATTCCTTAAGGAATAGTATGGTGGATGTCTGGATGATGCTTGCCCTGGGGGTCATTGGGTATGCATTTAAGCTACTGGGAATGTCGACAAGTGCAGCTGTGCTAGGTCTGGTTCTTGGGCAAATAGCGGAAGAAGGATTGGTCCAGGCGGCGATTCTGTCCCGAGCCTCAAGCTATTT
>JAOUFX010000435.1 GCA_029857975.1 Deltaproteobacteria bacterium
CCATTATTGCCGGCGCCGTCTCCCGCCTGCGGAATTGTCCATGGACCATATCGTTCCGATTATACGTGGCGGCAAGACCACCAGGGGAAACGTAGTCACGGTTTGCAAAGTGTGCAACAACAAAAAAAAATACCTTCTGCCCATGGAATGGGAAGCATACCTTCAGAATTCACTTGGGCAAGATCCGGATGGATGAAAATTTTTCGAAGCGCTTGATTACGGAAATATCCTGCCTACGGTAGGAAGAATGCGGGAAAAGAAGGAAAATTAGGTAAAAAAATTGGATGGCAGATGTAAGATGGCATTGACTTTCCAGCAACATAATAATAAAGTCATGCCAAGAAATGGATCAAAGAATCAATTCCTGTTAAGGAAGTAAGTTACATCAAGTAGCTCGTGGCGGATGCCTTCGATTCGATGAAGGGAGGAAACCTGCAATGTCTGCGATTCAAGAAAGAGAGAAGAAAATGAGCACGTCGGATATTGACGCGAAAAAGGGAGGAGTCTCTCCGGAAGGCGGCCAAAAGAAAAAGAGTGTGCGGGAAGCATACACGAGTTTTGGCAAGGAAGTGAAAGTCTTTTATGGACCCGGGGACCTGCCAGGATTCGATCCCCAGCGCGATCTGGGCGATCCAGGAACCTATCCCTTCGCCCGGGGGATCTACCCCACCATGTACCGCAACCAGCTCTGGACCATGCGGCCTTATGCTGGGATGGCCACTGGTGAGGAGACCAATAAGCGGTTTAAGTTCCTGCTCAAGAGCGGGCAAACCGGATTGAGCCTGGCCTTCGATCTTCCAACCCAGTTGGGATTGGACTCGGATGATCCTCAAGGCAAGTATGATGTAGGAAAGCTCGGGGTTGCCGTCGATACTCTTGATGACATGGAGCGGATTTTTGAGGGCATCCCTTTGGACCGAATGAGCACCTCTTTCACGATCAACTCCACGGCGGCGGTCATCCTCGCCATGTATGTTCTGGTGGCCAAGAAGCAAGGGGCGGCTCCAGATCAACTGCGCGGGACGGTCCAGAATGACATCCTGAAAGAATATGTGGCCAGGGGAACCTGGATATTTCCGCCCAAGCCGTCGATGCGTTTGATCGCCGATACGATCGAGTATTGCATCAACAATATCCCCCGTTTTAACCCCGTTAGCGTCTCAGCCACCCACCTATGCGAGTACGGAGCCAAGGCTGAGCAGTCTGTTTCCCTGCCGTTCCTCAACGCCTTAGCCTACATTGACGGGGTACTGAAACGGGGCTATTCCATCGACCAAGTAGCTCCCCTGGTTGTATTCCACATGGCCGTGGGTGGGAGAAACTTTCACCTCTTCGAAGACGTGGCCAAGTTGCGCGCGGGCCGGCGGCTCTGGGCCAGGATCATGAAGGAGCGGTATGGAGCGCAGAACCCCGAATCCATGCGTCTGAAGTTCTCCACCGGGGCACTGGGCGGAGGAATGACTGCGGCCGAACCATTGAACAACATCGCCCGGGCGGCTTATTTTGGCCTGGCTGCAGTATTGGCCGGGACGCGCTCCCTGAACATGGCCTGTTTTGATGAGGCCTATGCCATCCCCACAGACCTGGCCATTCGTACTTCTTTACGGGTACAGCAAATTTTAGCCTATGAAACCGGGGTAACGGATACCGTGGACCCCCTTGCTGGTTCATATTACGTAGAGTCCTTGACCAATCAAATGGAAGAGCAGATGCGCAAGACCATGGATGAGATCGAGAGCCGGGGGGGAATCGTCAAAGCCATAGAGGAGGGCACATTACAAAGAGATTTGGCCAAGCAAAGCTACGAGCTGCAGGAGAGGATCTCCCGGGGAGAAAAAGTGTTGGTGGGTGTCAATCGTTTCACCTCTCAGGAAGAGGAAAAACCACTTGAGGTCTACCGGGCAGACGCGAAAATCCGGGAGGCTCAGATCGCCAGGCTGCAAGCGGTGAAAGCCCGTCGAGATTCTAAGAAGGTGCAGGAAACGCTTTCCAGGCTCGGCCGGGCAGCCCAGAACGATGAAAATATCTTTCCGGCGCTTTTCCCGGCCGTGGAAGCGCGGGCCACGATCGGAGAAATCACGGCCACCTTGAAGCAGGTATTCGGGGAATACCAGGAGCCAAGAACAGTTTAATCAAGGAGTCAGGCATGGAAAAGGGAAGGCCGATAAGGGTTTTGATAGCCAAGGCGGGTTTGGACGGGCATGATGTCGGCGCTAAGGTAGTGATCCAGAGGCTGCGCAACGCCGGGATGGAGGTCATTTATACCGGCCTAAGGCAGAGCATGGAGCAGATCGTCTCGGCGGCAATGCAGGAGGACGTCGATGTCCTCGGGTTAAGCATCCTCTCCGGGTCCCACCTGGAATTGGGCCAGGAATTGATGGCCCTGTTGAGAGCCAAAGGGATAGGGGACATCCTGGTCTTGGTCGGGGGGATCATTCCTCGGGAGGATATCCCATTGTTAAAGGCCCAAGGAATCAATGGCGTTTTCCCGGTGCACTCTACGCTGGGGGAAATTGAGCAATTCATTCGTGAGCAAGTCTCCGGCAAGAGGGTGGAAACATTGACCAAGGAAGAAAGATCAGAATGAGTACACCACTTTCAGGCATCCGCATACTGGATTTATCCCAGCTTTTAGCTGGACCGTATGGAACGATGATCATGGCCGATCTCGGCGCTGAGGTGATCAAGATTGAAAAACCAGGCGCGGGGGACATTGGACGGGGAATGCCACCCCATTTCTTCCATGGGGAAAGCGTTTATTTCATCAGCATCAACCGCAACAAGAAATCCATGACCTTGGACTTGAAAGTCAAAGAAGGCCTGGAGATCTTCTATCGCTTGGTCAGCGAGTCCGATGTTGTCTTTGACAATTTTCGACCGGGGGTTTTGGAAAAACTGAGGATCGATTACGAGACCTTGAAAGGGATCAACCCCCGGATCATTTGCTGTTCCGTATCTGGATATGGGCAGACCGGGCCGTTCAAAGACCGGCCGGCTTTCGACCTGATCATCCAGGCTCGCGGCGGGATCATGAGCTACACTGGGGAGCCGGGAAAAATGCCTGTCCGCATGGGAGCTCCCATGGGCGACATGGCCGGAGGCCTATTCGCCGCCCACGGGGTTATGGCAGCGCTCTATCAGAGGGAAAAAACAGGCACGGGCCAGCGGATCGATCTCAGCCTACTCGATTGCCAGATTGCTCTTTTGATCTACCGGGGTCTTTATAACCTGTACGCCGGCGAGGTTGCTGAACCCGTTGGGTCCGGCCATGTCTCCGCGATTCCCATAAGGGCCTTTAGAACCAAAACCTTTTCCATAGTCATCGATGCCAATACAGATAAATTTTTCCAGGAGCTATGCGACGGGGTGGACCGGAAGGAGCTATCATCCGATCCCCGTTTTCTAACCCGAGCTGACCGCCTGAAAAACAAAGAAGCACTCTACGCTATCCTGGAAGAGGTTTTTTTACAGAGAAGCGGAGAAGAGTGGCTGGAGCGGATGGAAGGCCGTGTTCCCGTTGGACCGATCAATCCAGTAGATAAGGCCCTGAGCGATCCGCAGATTCTTTCCCGGGATATGGTTGTGGAAACCACCCATCGTTCGGGGGAAAAGATGAAGCTTTTAGGAAACCCCATTAAAATGTCCCAGGCAGGAAAGGGGATTTTTAGCCCCCCTCCGGCGTTGGGGGAGCACACGGACCAAATTCTCAGAGAACTCCTGAATTTCCCAGCAGCGGAAATTCAGCGGCTTCGGGATAAAAATATCATATAGGAGGTGAATCATGAAAAGGCTTTTTTATGTTTTGGCCATAGGGGGAGTCATTCTCGTTCTCGGAAGCCCTGTTCTTCTTCAGGCGGCAGGGGAGAAGCACAGCATCACACTGGAAACCCCGCCCCAGGCCCAGATTTTGAAGATTGATTACTACTTGAAGGTTCTCAAAAATTTCGCTGGGGGAAAGCCAGCGCTGCATTTCGAGGTAAAGATCAAAAACCTCTCCCAG
>JAOUFX010000436.1 GCA_029857975.1 Deltaproteobacteria bacterium
AGAGTTATAATGAAAACCCCTAACCTGGCTAAGCCAGAACCAGCCAGGCTTTCATCCTCGAACTTCAATTGCCCAGGCAATATTTTTTGCTACTAAAAAAATCTGTTTTTCTCTCTGTACTACTATTGTTCAAACTCTGAAAATTCTGTTAAGATTTTTAAAAAAGAATTTTATCGGGATTTATTTACGTTCATCTGTGTTTGAAGTTTTTTTTGTTCTAAAATTTTAGTTATAGCTCTGTGGTCTCTGTGTCCTCTGTGGCTAAATTATAAAATGTCTTTAGCCCATTCTTGCAGATCTTTCAAGGCGCGTTCGGCCAAGGCCTTATGTTTTTCTTTTCCCCTTAAGCGCCTGTCCAGGGGCGGAAACAGGCCAAAATTAACGTTCATGGGTTGAAACTCTTTCCCCAACGGGTTGCTTAGGTAATGGATCAAACTGCCCATGGCTGTTGTCTGAGGAGGAAAGAGCAGGGGTTTTCCCTGAAGATAAAGGGCGGCGTTAATGCCAGCCAGTAGGCCCATGGCCGACGATTCCACGTAACCCTCAACACCGGTAATCTGTCCGGCAAAAAAAATTCGTTCGTCTTTCTTCAGTTGCAAAGTCCGCCGTAATAATGCCGGGGCATGGATGAAGGTGTTGCGGTGAAGGCTGCCGAAACGAAGGAAAACAGCCTGTTCCAGGCCCGGAAGCATGCGAAAAATACGCTCCTGTTCCTTCCATTTCAATTTGGTTTGAAACCCCACCAAGTTGAAGGCCGTCCCCTGCTCATTCTCCTGCCGCAACTGGACGACAGCATAAGGGGTCTTTCCGGTGCGCGGGTCACGGAGACCCACCGGTTTCATCGGGCCGTAGGCCAGCGTTTCCCTACCCCGGCCAGCTATTTCTTCAATCGGCAGGCAACCTTCGAAGTGCACCGGTTTTTCGAACTCCCTATAAGGGACTTTTTCCCCTTGGCCCAGTTCACCCACGAAACGATAATATTCCTCCCGGGTCAGGGGACAGTTTAGGTAATCATCTCCGCGACCGTAGCGCGAGGCGCGGAAAATGATATTCATATTCAAGCTGTCGCCGTCCACGATGGGGGCGATAGCATCGTAGAAATAAAGAGTTTTCTCGCCGGTTAATTGCTTCATCGATTCAGCGAGAGGTGGTGAGGTTAGGGGGCCGGAGGCAACAATCACAATTCCTCCGGCAGGAATTTCCCGAATTTCTTCCCGGATGATTTTTATCTTAGCCAAGGATTGCAAGCGGTTGGTTATTCCGGCGGCAAAAGCCTGCCGGTCAACAGCGAGCGCATCCCCTGCGGGAACACGGGTTTCGTCGGCAACCGCCATAATGAGAGATCCCAACTGACGCATTTCTTCCTTGAGTAATCCAACGGCATTGGCCAGGGAATTCGAGCGCAAGGAATTGCTGCAGACCAATTCCCCTAAAAGAGGAGAAACATGCGCCGGCGAAAAACGCTGGGGTTTCATCTCGTAGAGAAAAACGGAAACCCCAAGTTTTACCGCCTGCCAGGCAGCTTCACATCCCGCTAAGCCTCCCCCGATGATGGTGAAGGGGTGTGGCATAATGATTTTCGCCTACCTGAAAAAGGTTATCTACGCAAAGAATTTTTTCACACATCCGGTGAGGTGTCAAGCATTACCTCCTGCTTTCGCTGCATCTTTAAAAACGATCTCTTTTTAATTTCTGTTGACTCACTGAACCGAATTCGATAAGCTTCCGTTAAGATTAACCGATTGCATCCACTACCAACCAAGAGGTGAAAAATGACCGATTATTTAAACGCTGCAGAACTGGAAGCCTTGCGCCGCTGGCCTACCTGCGCGATAGCCAATGCAATTGAGCTCTTCGATATTCGACCCCGGAATGAAGGGTTTATGCTTCCGGAGATTAAATGTGCCTTTCCCGATTTGGGACCGATGATTGGCTATGCCGTTACCGGGGTTATAACCGCTTACTCGCCAGAGGGGCGAAGAGTTCAGGCGCCGGATTGGTGGAAAGAGATTCAAAAGATACCGGAGCCCAGGGTGGTGGTTCTCCATGACATTGACCGCCCGGTGGTAGGATCCTTCTGGGGGGAGGTGCAGGCCAACATTCACAAGGCCTTGGGGTGCGCGGGCACGGTGACCGACGGATCTGTCCGAGACTTGGATGAGGTAAAGGAAGCGGGGTTCCCTTTCTTCTCCAGTTGTATATCCGTTTCCCACGCTTACGTTCATTTGGTGGAGGTGGGAATTCCGGTCAAAGTTGGGGGACTGGTGGTGAAATCGGGGGACCTCATCCTGGGCGATAAGCACGGCGTCATCTCCATCCCCTTGGAAATCGCCAAGGACGTGCCTAAAGCTGCTCAGTTGGTAGAAGACTGGGAGCGGCGGGTGATCAACTTTTGCAAATCCAAGAAGTTCACTACCGAAGGATTAAAGGATCTTTTTATGTCCCCTCGTCCCACCTGGCCTCCGAAAAAATAGGCGCCAGGGGCAAGGCATAAAGCGTAAAGCCAATGACTATATGACCCAAGGCCAGTTTACTCGGATAGTTTCAGGCGAGCGCCAACGCGAAGGAATATAGGCACCAAGACCAAAAAAAGAAGGCCTAAAATGGTGAAGGCGGAAGAGAAAGAAAATGCTTCGGCCCAGTGACCGATACCCGAGGGAACGACACCGCCTCCCAAAAGAAATCCGACGAAAATGACCAGGGATACTGCCGCGCTCCGCAAATGGGAGGGAAAGATTCGGGCGAGGATTGTAAAACCTACTGGAAACAAACATGCTGTTGAAGCAGCTTGGAGGAAAAGCAAAATAGGTGTGGTTTTCGAACTGAGAAGGATGCCGAGGAGAAAGGTAAAAACGCCCGTGGTTGTCAAAAATAAAGTAACGGCCCGTTTGGGCCCGAACCGATCTATGATCGAACCAGAAAGGAATAAGACAACGATCCCAAACATGCGGGAGAGCCCGATAAGCGTGTTGGCCCAACCTCGGTCCATTCCCAATTCGTTTACAAGAAAAAGAGGCATCATGGTATAAACGCCGATACTCGACCCGATGGAAACAGTAAACATGGCCGCCATCATCCAGAAGGAAGGGCTGATCATAATCGTATAGATCGACTGGAGACGCGGCGATTCCCCTTTTTCCCTTCCTCCCTGGCCCAGAAGCCAAAAAAGGATCCCCATGAGAATCGACCAGACACCCAGCACCGCTAATGCCCCGCGCCAGGAAAAAAAATTTAGCAAAGCTTCAGACAATAAAGGCGCCGTAATAAAACCCAGATTGGGGGCCAGTTCATGAATGGCCATGGCTTTTCCCCAATGTTCCTTGCTGACCAGTTCCGTCAGCGTAGCAATCCCTGAGGGAAGATAAAATCCTGCTGAAAGGCCAGCAAGCACAAGCCCGGCATGCATTTGGTTTATTGAGAATGACCGGGATATAGCCACCATTGCCCCGCCCACCAGGATGCTCGACAAGGTGATCGTGCGCCGGTGGTTCAGCAGCGAGGAAATGAATCCTGATCCCAAAAGCCCAGCACCATAACCGAAGGCGACGAAAAGGAATAAAGTCCCAGCTTCTCCATGACCCAGGCCTAAATCTTTTTCAATCACGGGGAGGAGCGGTGCTAAAACAACCCGGGCGACAAAAGACAAATAAAAGATGCCCACGAGCAGAAAAAGGGGCGTCAAGGGAAAGGGAAAAGTTTTGCGGTTTATCATAGCGAAGTCCGCTGGATTATTTCTTGCTGCCGGTTGGTCTTGGTACTGGTTATATTGACGATGTTAAGGTCAAACGAAGTTTCTTCATAAGTTTCCATGTTTTTTGTAACACCTTTTCGGGGCTATTGTCAAAGCAAGAAAGAAGGATCGTAAAGCATTTCCTGTTAGGAAAAATTGAAAACTGCACACTTTAAGTTTCAAAACTGCACACCTTTAAGGTCGGTATTTTTAATTTTTTGGATATCGATCAAATGGTCTTCGCACCAGAAACGGATTT
>JAOUFX010000493.1 GCA_029857975.1 Deltaproteobacteria bacterium
GGCGTCTCGGAGGTCGAAGGCGACTTGGCCATTCGGAATCTTGATCCCGTGGCGAGCGAGAATCTCTTTGGCCTGGTACTCGTGAATGTTCATGACCTTCCCGGGTTATCCACTTAATATTTCTCGCTGATGACCTTTTTCTTCAGCTCGCCGATGGCCCATGTGGGGTTCAGGGACTTGGGACAGATGGTACAGTTGAATATGGTATGGCAGCGCCAGAGCCCATGGCGGCTGTTCAGAATCGGCAAGCGCTCCCCCATCCCTTCATCCCGGGAATCAAAAACAAACCGGTAGGCTGCCAGCAGGGCGGCCGGCCCCAAAAAGTTCGGATTGGCCCAGTAGGAGGGGCACGACGAGGTGCACGCTCCGCAGAGGATGCACTCGTAAGAGCCATCGATCTTCTTCCGATCTTCGATGCTCTGGTAGCGTTCCTTATCCGTGGGGGACGTACCGGCGATAAAATAGGGCTTGACCGCTTCATATTTCTTGTAGAAATCCTCCATATCCACGGCCAGGTCTTTAATCACCGGATAGTGTCTCAGGGGCTCCACTTCTACGGTCCCCCCGCCGAGAGCTTTTACCTGCGTCTCACAGGCCAGGCGGTTTAATCCATTGATGGTCATGGCACAAGACCCGCAGATCCCATGTCGGCAGGAACGGCGGAAGGTCAGGCTGCCGTCCTGTTTCCATTTGATCTCGTTCAAGACATCCAGGACGGTCATCCCTTCCTGCACCTCCACCTGGTAGGACTTGTAATAAGGAGCCTTGTCCTCATCCGGGTTAAAACGGAAAATCTTAAAGGTCTGCATCATTTTTTCGCTCCTTAGAATTTTCTTTCCTCCGGCTGGAAGCGGGTAATGACCACGGGTTTATAATCCAGCTTGATCCCTTGATCTGTCTTCCAAGCCAGGGTGTGTTTCAGCCAGTTTTGGTCGTCCCGTTTGGGGAAATCAAGCCGGGAGTGGGCTCCCCGGCTCTCGGTCCGGGCCAAACCGCTGGCCACAATGGTTTCCACAAAGTCGAGCATGTTCCCCAGTTCGACCACATCCAAAAGCTCCGTATTGAACCGGTTCCCTTTATAGCCGATTTGAACCCCTTTAAACCGCTCCTGCAGGGACTTGATGATCTCCCTCTGCTTTTTTAAAAGCTTCTCCTCCCGGAAAACCCCGCAGTTGACCATCATGGTCTGCTGCAACTCATCCCGGATGGCTGCCGGGTTCTCTTTTCCCTGGGCGGACAGGCAGCCGTCTATCTTGGCCTTCCCTCGATCCAGGGCATCCTTGGGCAGGGGAGCTTTTTCGACCCCCTCCTGGATGTACCGAACCATAGAACGGCCGGTCCTTCTTCCGTAAACGGCGCAGTCCATGGTGGAATTACAGCCCAGGCGGTTGGCCCCGTGCACCGAGAGGCAAGCGCATTCTCCGGCCGCGTAGAACCCCTTCATCGGCGTGTTCTTGGCGTCCATTACCACACGCCCATTCACGTCAGTGGGGATCCCCCCCATGGCGTAATGGGAAGTGGGAAGGATGGGGACAAAATCGGTTACGGCGTCAATGCCGGAGAATTTCAGGATGAGCTCATGAATCTGGGGAAGTTTCTCCATGATGGCCTGCCGTCCCAGGTGCCGCAGGTCCAGGTGGACATACCCTTTTCCCCCGATTCCCCGCCCTTCATTGATCTCCGTCTGAATCGACCGGGAGACTACATCCCGTGGAGAAAGCTCCATTTTCGCCGGAGCATACTTATCCATGAAGCGTTTGCCCTCACTGTTAAGGAGGTATCCGCCCTCGCCCCGGGCTCCTTCCGTAACCAGAACCCCCGAGGGATAGAGTCCGGTGGGGTGGAATTGAACGAACTCCATATCTTCCAGGGGGAGACCCGCTTGCAGGACCAGGGCCATTCCGTCTCCGGTGTTGGAAAGGGCATTGGTGTTCACTTTCCAGGCCCGGGCGTATCCTCCGGTGGCAAACATAATGGTTTTGGCATGGAACACCTGTAAGCCTCCATTCCTCATGTCCCAGGCCACAACCCCGGAGCAGGTGTTATTCTCCACCAGAAGGTTGATCACAAAAAATTCAGAGTAAAACCGGACGTCGTTCTTAAGGCATTGTTCAAAAAGGGTGTGCAGCATGGCATGGCCCGTACGGTCGGCCGCATAGCAGGCCCGACGGACCGGTCCTTTGCCAAAGCCGCTATAATGGCCTCCAAAAGGCCGCTGGGCAATCTTTCCCTCTTCCGTCCGACTGAAGGGAACCCCCATATGCTCCAGCTCGAAAGCGACTTCCTCGGCTTCGCGGACCAATATCTCCTGAGCATCCTGGTCGCCCAGGTAATCGCTTCCCCGGACGGTATCGTAAAGGTGCCATTCCCAACTATCTTCTTCCATATTTCCCAGAGGAGCTGCCGTTCCTCCCTGAGCAGAGATAGAATGAGAGCGGGTTGGAAAAACCTTGGATAAAACCGCTGTATCTACAGAGCGGCTGGCCTCTAAAGCGGCGTAGAGGCCGGCAATGCCCGCGCCAACGATCACTACATCATGTTCATGGACCATTCAAACCTCCACTTTTTTACTCACCGCAGAGAACGCAGAGAAGTTAAAAATATTAAATCCAAAATCTAAATTGCCAAATTCCAAACTACTTTTATCAAAATCCGCTTGGATTTTTGCATATTTATTGGTTCAGGAATTGGTGTTTATTTTTAAATTTTTTCTCTGAGTCCTCTGTGTTCTCTGTGGCAAATTATTTGCTTTAAGTTCCAAAAGGGACTAAAGTAACAAAGCCCAGGATAAAGAAAACCAGTCCGACCACCCAGGTTAACCCGTACAGGGAAATCCGGATCCAATGAGTTCGGACGTAATCCTCTACCATCAGCCAAAAACCCATCAGGATGTGGTAGAGAAGAAGAACAACAAAAGCGAAATGGAAAACCTTCCAGGAAGGGCTCCCCAGGTCCACCGGAGAAGCGCCAAAATGGACCGCCCCCATATGGATAACCAGAATGATGGCGATGAGAATCCCGGAAATTCTCTGGAATAGCCAGTGGAAAGAACCATTACCATTCGATGTTTGATAGGCCATTTTTTGCCTCCTCTTACAGATTACAGAGCCGTTAGGGCGGCCACGTAAACCACCACCCCGATCACCATCATCACCCAGAAAAGCTTCTTGTGGTAGAGGGCTCCGTTGCCGAAATCCACGATCAGTTCCCGCACTCCATTAAGCGCATGGTAGATTAAAAATGCCAGGAGGGTGACCACCACCACTTTGTGAGTCAAGAAATCGCTCAACCCCGCCAATCCCTTCTGGTCATACTTCATCCCAAACTGGGCCAGGATATGGAGTAAAAGGTAAATCCCCACAGCCGCCCCGGTAATGCGGTGGATCAACCAGGCCATTGCCCCGGTTTGCCAACGATAACGCATCGTTTTTCTCCTTTTACAAAAATTGATCAGGACGCAGATTTATTATTTTTCAAATCCTGAAAATCTGCGGGCACCTGCGTCCCATTATTTTTTTATCTTGGACTTTACACCTTAAGCCTGAGACCTGTCTTATCTTGCGTATTTTTCCATGCCCTGCTGGTACAGGTCATTTCCTTGGGTGTCGTTGACCACGATCACCGGAAAATCCACGACTTCCAGCCGGTTAATGGCCTCCGGGCC
>JAOUFX010000437.1 GCA_029857975.1 Deltaproteobacteria bacterium
ATCATTTTATCAAGCTCCCTGGTTCGAAATATGAGGGCGATGGTTTTGTCGAGCTCTGGTTCGATGACCTGGAGGGGGCTAAAAAGTATTTTGCCTGGCGGCAAACAGCTGCCGCCCAGCCTCTGCTGGAGGATGAGGACAAATTTTTGGATCGAAGTAAGACAGTTAGATATGTTGTTGAAGAGTACTTCATAATCAAATAGTAAAAAGGGGTTCAACGGTACACATGGGGAAGTAGGGAGTTGGTTCCAAAGAAACTTTTACGTGGTTAAGTAAAAGAAGAGGGGGAATTGGAGCGACCAAAAGAGAGGTATATGGCAATTCAGAAAACAATCAAAACTGAATCGTCGTCATTAATAAGTTTTCTTTGAACCAACGACCCCCTTTTCACTTCTGGAAGCCTGGCTTGATCGTTTTCCATTAAATTTGTATAATCGAACAGTAATTCTTAGGATCAGGGTGCATAGGTTGATTCGTTACCCAGTTGGGGGCTCTCTAGCCGCAACGATCAATGCCGAAGGCCATGGCTTGTCATGATAAGGAGGCAATATGCCTAAATCCGTTCGATTCCAGAGAGTTGGTGGGCCCGAAGTGCTGCAATTGGAAGAGGTCGTGGTCGGAGACCCGGGCCGCGGAGAGGCACGCGTTCTCCACAAGGCATGCGGTGTCAACTTTCTCGACATCTATCAACGCAGCGGTCTGTATAAGCTGCCCTTGCCATCAGGAGCTGGGAACGAAGGTGCAGGCGTGGTGGAGGCGGTAGGCGCCGGCGTCACTCACGTCAAACCGGGTGATCGGGTGGCTTACGCTGGCGGGCCGCTCGGAGCCTATTGCGAAGTACGCAACATGCCTGCCGATCGTCTGTGCATCCTGCCTGAGGGCCTCTCGTTCGAGCAAGGGGCGGCGATGATGCTCAAGGGTATGACGGCGCAGTACCTTATCCGGAGGACTTACAAGGTGCAGCCGGGGGACACGGTCCTTTTCCATGCCGCCGCTGGGGGGGTGGGGTTGATTGCGTGTCAATGGTTGAAAGCGCTCGGCGCCTGGGTGATCGGCACGGCCGGCTCGGACATGAAGTGCGCGCTTGCCAAGCAGAACGGCGTCGACCATTGCATTAACTACCGCACAGAGAAGTTTAGCGAGCGCGTCAAGGAGATCACGAAGGGCGCCGGAGTACCGGTCGTTTACGACTCCGTCGGCAAGGACACCTTCATGGGGTCGCTCGGGTGCCTGCGGCCGCTGGGATTGATGGTGAGCTTCGGCAGTTCTTCGGGGCTAGTGCCTCCGGTTGAGCTGGGGCTACTTATGCAATACGGCTCGCTGTTTCTCACGCGCCCTTCATTAAACACGTATGCGGCAAAGCGCATAGACCTGGAGGCGATATCAAAGGACCTCTTCGATATCGTGCTCGCCGGCAAAGTAAATATCGCAATAGGGCAGCGCTACCCGCTCAAGAACGCGGCCGAGGCGCACCGCGATCTCGAAGCCCGTAAGACTACAGGTTCGAGCATCCTGGTACCATGAGCGACGACGTTGAGGCTGTAGAAAAAGTTCTGAAAGTTTGAAAAGGCAGTTAGGGTCAGGTCGATTTTCTTTGCATTCCGGGGTAAGACGTAGTTCCGCCTAAGAAGATAGCAATGCAAAAGTGAAAGGGTGCTATTTTCCCGGTTGTACCATGGAACATTTTATGGGCTGATTTGGGCCACAAAAAAGAGGATTTAAGGCCGGAAAGTAGTTTTTATAGGGACATATCTCTTTGAAAATCAAAAAGTGGTCCAGGTCCGACATGAAAGAAAAGGAGTCTGGTTGAAAATAGCTTATTCATTTAGCGGCCAGGAAATGGAAGGATCTTTCTTGTAGACTACATTGAATGGGATGGCGAAGGTCCTTTATAATGGCCTGGTATGGAAAATAATGGAGTTCTAACCAATAGAATCAGAAAAAGGAGGAAACATGGGGGAACAAGCGCTGGGGGGCTATATGGGAAAGGTTCTGCGGGTTGATTTGACCCGGGGGGTGATCAAGGAAGAACCGTTGGAGAGGGGGCTGGTGGAGAATTATGTCGGGGGCACGGGTTTGGGGACTGAGTATCTGTACCGAGAGGTTCCTCCTGGGGTAAGCTGGAATGACCCGGAAAATCGCATTATTATGGCCTCGGGTCCGTTGGGGGGAACGACGGTGTCGGGGACGGGGACGTTTTCTTTGGTGACTAAGGGGCCGATGACGAACTTAGCCGTTTCGACGCAGGCCAATGGCTTTTGGGGAGCGTTTCTCAAATTCGCAGGGTATGACGCAGTAATTATCCAGGGACGAGCGGATCGTTGGAAGTATCTTTATATAGGCGAGGGAAAGGTAGAGTTAAGGGATGCCTCGGCCCTGGTGGGCAAGGATACTTGGGAGACAGAGGAAATACTCCGTCGGGAGCTTGGGGCAGGCCGGAGGGTGAGTGTATTTGGGATCGGGCCTGCGGGGGAAAAACTGGTTCGTTTTGCGGTTGTGGCGGGGGATCAGGGGCACGTTGCCTCGAAGAATGGGTGCGGTTGCGTGATGGGTTCTAAGCGTCTGAAGGCCATGGCGATTTCCCGGGAGCAGGGCTCTGTTCCGCTCTACGACAAGAATCTTTTGGCGGAGAAGGTTAAGGCGTTGGATTTGGATGCGAAAGAAAATCGGGGAGGCCAGATATACAAATGGGGAACTGGAGGGGGTTTCTCCGGTCATGCCCTGGCCGGGAGTCTCCCGATTCGCAATTACACGACGAATATTTTCCCGGAACATGAGAAGATGAGCGGGCAGTATATCCGGAGTCACTTCGAGTACCGGAACAAGCCCTGTTGGGCTTGCAGGATCATGCATACGAAGCACATGAAGGTTACGGAAGGAGTATATGCCGGCTCTGAAGGAGAAGAACCGGAGTATGAATGCCTGGCCGCTTGGGGACCCGTAATCGGGAATACAGATCCCGGTGCGGTAATCGTGCTTTCCGATTTGACGGATCGGTTGGGGATGGACGTAAACGAGGCGGGTTGGACCATTGGTTGGGTGATGGAATGTTATGAGAAGGGGATCCTCAGCCGCGGGGATCTGGATGGCTTGGAAATGAAATGGGGGAATGTGGAGGCTGTCCGGGAGATGTTGAAGAAGATCAGTCGACGGGAGGGGATTGGAGACCTTTTAGCGGAAGGGGTGAAGCGGGCATCGGAAAAGGTAGGTGGCGAGGCGGCCAAGATGGGGGTATACGTTCTCAAAGGTGCGACACCCAGAGGGCATGATCACCGGGCCATATGGGCGGAGATGTTGGATACTTGTGTTTCGGCCACAGGCACCATTCAGTCTGTATCGCGCATGGTTCCACTTCCTGTTTTAGGTCATCCGCCGGTGAGCAATCCCTTTTCTCCGTGGGAAGTGGCAGGGGCGAATGCGAAAGCAGATGGTTGGTATGTGTTTTTAGATTGTCTGGGGATTTGCCGGTTTACAGCCACTGATCCGAGGTTGACCCTGGATTGTGTGAATGCGGTGACGGGGAGAGGACTGACGATGTCGGAGGCCCTCATGATCGGGCGGCGGATTATAAACCAGCTGCGGGTGTTTAATTTCCGGCATGGGTTGGATCCTGCTTTAGAGATTCCTTCGGCTCGTTATGGGTCTGCACCGGCGGATGGGCCTGCGAAGGGGACGACCATCGGGCCTCATTTTGAGTGGATGAAGAGGTTTTATTTTGAGCTGATGGGATGGGATCCGGAGACGGGCAGGCCGTTACCGCACACGCTCAAATCGCTGGGTCTGGAAAAGCTCATTGAGGCGTTTTGAGGATCAAATCGGCACGAGTTCATATGGAGATGGGGAAGGTCAGATTGCAGTTTTGGATGGCTGGTCCACCTGGGGAGACCCAGGTGGGCTCGATGATGATGGAGGAGGAGATCCAAGAGGATGAGTCTTTGCGCAGCCTATTGAATCGCCTTGCGGGACGACTCCCTCAGCTCCCTG
>JAOUFX010000438.1 GCA_029857975.1 Deltaproteobacteria bacterium
TGTTCTGGAGTGCATGGAAAAGGATTCGGGAATCGAGCTGAAAGAATTACGGGTGGATGGCGGAGCGGTAGCCAATGAGTTCTTGATGCAATTTCAGGCGGATATCCTGGGAGTCCCGGTGGTCGTTCAGGAAACAACCGAAACTACGGCTTTGGGAGCTGCCTATTTGGCCGGTTTGGCCGTCGGATTCTGGAAAGACCAGCAGCAGCTCGCCAGGAAAGCGAAAATCAAAAAGAGATATGTTCCCCGCATGACCTCCCGGCAAAGGGATTCTCTCTACCGGAACTGGAAGAGGGCAGTGGCCAGGGCCAGGGGTTTTTAAATTTTTCTTGACACCATACGACCTATTCTCTATATATTAAGAACGCCTTGGAAAAAATCCTTATCATCAAATCTTAAAGGAGGGCAAATCAATGAAGAAAATACTTATTTTTCTATTCGTTGCCGGCTTCCTCTTCGGAGCCGTTGCCGATGGCTGGTCTCAAGCCAAGGATTTTAAGTGGGCCACATCAGCCGCGGGCTCGTCCGGCCATAGGGCTTTAGTCAACCTGGCCGCGGTGCTGAACAAAGAAATGCCGCAATACAAGATCGCGGCCTTGCCCACACCGGGGGCGATCGTTTCCGTCAAGGGTTACGCGACCGGGCAGTTCGATGGATACTATGGCGCCGATATCGCGTTCTACGAACTGGCGAATGAGATCAACCGGTTCAAGGGTTTCAAAGCTCATATGAAAAGGCAGCCCGTCCAATCCTTCTGGACTTACTCGGTGGAAGTGGGGGTAGGGATTTTAGCCAAGGACAAAGAAAAGTTCAAGAAGTGGCGGGACCTTTCCGGGCAGCCAATTTTTACCGGACCTCTTCCCTGGGATGTGCGGGCCCATCTGGAAAGGGCTCTTAAAGCGCTGGGGATCAAATTTGCATACCGGGAAATGGATCTTTCGTCGGTTGGGTCGCAGTTGGAGGCCGGCAATATCAAGGCCTTCAACGCGTATACGAACGCAGAGGTGACCACAGCTCCATGGATCATCGAGATTTCCGTCGGCACAGACTGGGCCATACTCAATCCCAGCAAAGAGGAAATTGATCTGCTGCGGAAGGATGGGTTTTGGGTTGCCGATGTGAAACCAGCGGCCTTCAAAAAGGACATCCACGCCGAAAAGGCGGTCTTATTACCTTTCTACTATGGATTCCATGTAGGCCTGGAAGTGTCCGAGCAAGAGGTCTACAAAATGCTGACCGTTGTCGAAAAAAATGCGGCTGAGCTGGCCAAGGCAGACGCCGCCTACAGGCAAATTAAAACGGATATGCCCGGTTTTCAGCGCCGGGGCGTCGAATCGGCCCTCAATTTTGTCCCCATCCATCCCGGCCTGGCCAAGTACATGCGCGAGCGTGGCGTCTGGGATTCCAAGTGGGACGGTCGCATCGCCAAGCCCAAGTAGCAGAGGGAGCTGGGCCCGGGCGTTGATAGATCCTCCGCCCGGGTCTTCAACCAGCTGAGATTTTTTCGGCTATGGGACGATTCAGGACACGGGATATCGTCACAATATCTGACTCAGAAAAGAAAGGATTATGGCGATCAAATGAAATCCTTGCCTCGAATTCTTTTCTCCCTTATCGCCCTCTTTTTTTTCGTCTACCTCTTCCGATACTACCTTACCGGCGTCGGGGGGCCAACCTACCTCGCCGTCATTTTAGTTCCAGTCGCTTTCATCCTCTTCACCCTGGATGCCCTGCGCAATAATGACTTTTATCCCAAGCTGGGGTCCGCCGCTAACTACATCATGGGGGGCTTTTACATTGCCCTGTCTATGGTTTCTATCCTGTACATTGGCATCGAGTTCGAAGAGATCGGGACGGTACGGGCCGGTGTATGGAGCACAGCTGACCTGGTTATCGGGGGCCTCATGGCTGTTTTGGTGATGGAGTATACGCGCAAGAGACACTTCCCGCTCTTTATCCTCAACATCTTCCTGATCTTGTATGGGGTATACGGCTGGATGGTGCCCGGCCTGTTTGGGCACCCGGGTGTAATTTGGGAGCGAATCCTGAGCTCGATGAGTGTGGAAATGGCGACGGGAGTTTTTTCGCGGCTTCCCCAGCTGGCCCTTACGGTGATCGGGTCTTTCCTTCTGGTGCTGAGTGTCTTGCGTGCCTTCGGCTGTGTGGAATCGATCATCCATACCGCTACGCGAATCGCTAACAAGTCGGCCCATGCGCTGCCGCAAGCGGCGGTCGTGGGGTCGATGGGGGTGGCGACCGTGAGTGGCAGCGGAGCGGCCAATGCTATAACCATCGGCTCGGCCACCATCCCGGCCATGATCGCCAGCGGGATACCCAAGGTGAACGCGGCCGCCATCGAGACCGCTGCCTCCCTTGGCGGCCAACTCATGCCTCCGGTTATGGGAATTTCCGCCTTTATCATGGCGGACTTTCTGGGAACGAGCTATTTTGACGTCGTGGCGCGGGGGTACGCTCCAGCTTTGATTTATTATGCCGGGGTCAGTGTCGGCGTCTACCTGATCTCCGTTCGTTACCAGACCGGCATGGTGGCAATCCCGATCGTGCAGATAGGCTTCCTGGACAAGATCAATCTCCTCGTCTACGGGGGCGTCATTGGAGGGCTGATATTCCTTATGGGGGTCTACTCGGTCCCGCCGATGCTGGCCGCTTTAAGGGTGTTCATCCCCATTGGTATTGTAGTCTCGGCGATCTCCATCATCGCCACCCTTCGAGTCCGCACTACCCGTAATCTCCGCTCCCTGGCCGCCCCCTTCCTCCGCTTCATTGACCACTTCGCCACAATGACCTCTGACCTGACTCTTTTACTGGCCAGCCTGTCCATCATGACCGGTGTGGTGGTCATTACGGGAGTTACGACGAAAGTCGGGTTCCTCCTGATGGAGGCAGCGGGCTTTCATATCGCGGCGATGATTCTTGTGGCCTTTTTTTTCGGAGCGATCGTGGGCACCGGATTGCCACCGGCGCCTACCTACATCCTCACCGCCCTGGTGATCGCCCCCCCCATGATTAAGGTTGGCATCAACCCCTGGGTCATACACTTCTTCGCTTTCTTTGTGGCCGTCTGGGGTGAACTAACGCCGCCGACCTCCGTTGTGGCTGCGGTGACGTCTAAAATCGCCGACGCCCCTTTCATGGGGACATTGTTCAGGGGAATCCAGCTATGCAGCGTCCTGTTCCTGCTGATGGGGGGGGTTTTTACCAGGCCCGAGCTGGTGATGGAGCCCGGGATGGCCCAGGTGGGCACCATGTTTCTGCTCATGGCCGGCTCGGTGGGCTTCATGTTTAGCCTCCAGGCGAAATACAGCGACAAGAGGGGACGAGACGTAGTCATCAGGATTGTCCTGGCAGGCTTCTCGCTCATAGTGGTCTTGCACCCCAGCATGCGCCTGGCGACCCTGGCTTTAGTGCCAGTTGGAATATTCGTGGGATACTGGTTGTTGAAAAAGAGGAAGTAGGGGTTTTAATTCGGGCTTTTTTATCCGATCGTCGCCAGCTCGAGCTTTTCTTTCCACCGTTCCTTAAGAGTTTCCCTCATCAGAATATGCCCCGGGAGAGAGAGAGTAGGATCCCGGGCGATTACGGAAAATGCCTCCTGGCGGGCTTCGTGAAGCAGGCCGAAGTCCCGCAAAAAATTGGCCACCCGGAAGTCGGGTAGACCCGACTGCTGGGTCCCGAGTAAATCCCCGGGGCCGCGGATGGCCAGGTCCTCTTCGGATATCTTGAAGCCGTCGGTAGTCTGTCCCATCACCCGCAGGCGCTTCCCGGCATCTTCACTCACATGATATTTGGCAATTAAGAGACATTGGGAAGGATCTCTCCCCCGCCCCACCCGGCCGCGAAGCTGGTGGAGCTGGGAGAGGCCAAACCGTTCGGCATGCTCTATCACCATGACGGAGGCATTGGGCACGTCAATGCCCACTTCGATGACGA
>JAOUFX010000439.1 GCA_029857975.1 Deltaproteobacteria bacterium
TAACCATGGCCATGGGACAGGCGTTCATGCCGCGAAACGTGGCCATGGCTTCCAGATTGATTCTGGGTTTAGACATACAGCTGGGGGGAATCGGAACTACGGTTTTCCGCTGGCTCGGGGACTGGTGCGGGATTCCCTTCACCCTGCAGGCCACTTTTTTCCTTCCTGTTGTTGCTGCAGCGGTTTTTAATTTCATTCCCTATTCAGCGCGTTAATAGACTTCCCCCTCATCCCCTTAAATTCAGGACAGGATTCATTCCAAATTCCGCCCTCTCTTCATGGGGCCTCGACAAAAATGGCGAACCGCCGGGAATTGTCGAAGGTGCCCAAGAAAGCAACTCTTCAAAATGATTAGCCCTTAAAACACATCCGGGAAAAGGCTCGACAATTTATCTTGAGTCCTCTTTCTGTGCAATCCCTCTCTTTGCTTTCGAATTTTTTATTAGATTCATTATTTCAATGAGTTACACGAATTATTTTCATTTCCAGCACGTTGGCACAGGGGTTGCTCATTAAGATAATAAAAAGGGATGAGAATCCTGTGAGAAAAAACGAAAGGAGATAGATGATGAAAAAGATGATCGTTGCAGTTTTAGGGATCGCTCTTCTGGCCGCTTCCGGATTAGCCCTGGCTCAGGGATGGGGTAGAGGCGCGGGTATGGGTCTTGGACGCGGCGGCGGGATGGGCCTTGGGCCTTGCGCTGCCAATTTGAATCTGACCGCCGAGCAGATCAAGGAGCTGCAGGATTTGCGGACCAAGCATTTCAATGAAACGGCTACCCTGAGGGAAACGCTCCTTGCCAGGAATGCGGAACTCCGCTCGCTCTGGGCCCAGAAGGATCCGAACCAAACGGAAATTTTAAAGAAGCAGAAAGAGGTCAACGACCTTCGCGCCCAGCTCCAGGAATTGGCTGTAAAGCATCAGCTTCAAGCCCGGGGGGTTCTGACGTCCGGACAGCAGACCCAGCTGCAGGGCTACCTGTCTGACAGCGGGAATTTCGGCCCCGGTTATGGAATGCGAGGCGGATTCGGCAGGGGCCGCGGGATGGGAATGGGCCCCGGCGGCTGCCCGAGATGGTAAAGTAAAACCTTCTTCCTTTACCACCTCCTCCATTGGTAGGTTTCCTAAGTAGTATGATAGCTTGAATGGATTACTTTCTGTAATTGAGTTATTTCACTTCTGCAATGCCATGTTATGAGAGGTAATCATTAAGGTGCCGGAAGAGGCGCTGGGTTGAACGGTGAAATCTCATTCGGGCCGACGAAAAAAACCTGGTGTTCTTGCAACTGAAGATATATTATAGGAACACCGAGGGGGAAGAGCAATGAAAAGCAAAAGAGGTATGTGTGCCCGCTTGTTACTGTGGTCACTGGTGTTGCTGCTGGCCGCACCGCCGGGGGGGATCATGGCCCAGAGCCTGGACTCGGGCGGGCAGATGATCTTCCGACAGGAGGAGTTGGACCAGATGCTGGCGCCCATCGCGCTCTATCCGGATGAGCTTCTGGTGCAGGTCCTGATGGCCGCCACGTATCCCCTGGAGGTCGTTAAAGCGTATCGCTGGGTACAGAAAAACCCGAACGTGAAGGGCGACCAGTTGGCGGCTGCCCTGGAACAACAGGCCTGGGACCCGAGTGTGAAATCGCTCGTGAACTTTCCCTCGGTCCTGCAGATGATGAACGACAGGCTCGAGTGGACCCAAAAGCTGGGGGATGCCTTTCTTGCCCAGAAGGATCAGGTGATGGACACCGTCCAGATGCTGAGACAGAAGGCCCAAGCCGAAGGCAGCCTGAAGACCACCAACGAACAGACGGTCATCGAGGATGCACAGAGCCAGACCATCGTCATCGAACCCGCCGTTCCCGAGGTGGTCTACGTGCCGGTATACGATCCGATGATTGTCTATGGCCCGTGGTGGTGGCCGGCATACCCCCCATATTACTATTATCCATGGGGAAGGGTCATCGGCTTCGGCCTCGGGGTGGCGGTCGGTGTCGCCTGGGGCTATGCGTGGGGCGGTTTTAACTGGCATCACCACGATGTGGTGATCAACATCACGAGGAACGTGTACATCAATAATCGGATCGACCGGAACAGGTACATGAGACATGTGACCACGGGAAGCGGCGGCCAAGGGATGTGGAGGCATGACCCGGTTCATCGAGGGGGGGTCGCCTACCGTTCTCCGTCGGTTGCCCATCAGTTTGGCCGGGGGCCTCTCCCGGGGGCCGATGCGCGTCGCGACTTAAGAGGATTTGATCGCGGTGGAGCGGGAAGGGTTGTCCCCCAGCGGCCTGACCGTCCGGCCGTGCAGCAGCCGCGGGCTGCAACCAGTCCTGGCGTTACGAAGGCCAAGCCACCCAGACAGCCTGCCGGTCCCGTGCAGCGGCCGCGGGTTGCAACCAGCCCTGGCGTTACCAAGGCTGAGCCACCCAGGAAGCCCTCCGGTCCCGTGCAGCAGCCGCGGGCTACAACCAGCCCTGGCGTTACGAAGGCCGAGCCACCCAAGCAGCTTACCAGTCCTGGACGTCAGGGAGTCCAAGGGCTACCGGGTCCCACGGCGTTTGGCGGCTTTGGCCCAGGCAGCCAAACACGGCAGTTGAGCAATCGAGGCCATGAAAGTCTGTCGAGTGGGCGAGCCGGCGGTTCTGCGCCCAGCGGCAAGAGAATCTCCCCCAACAGTGGAGGGTCCGGCGGCGGCACTTCGCGCGGCGGGGGACCTCGCAAGTAAGCGCTGAATTTCAAGGACATCGATTCACGATGGAGGATTATGATGTTGCGATCCAGACGTACCAGGGAAAAGGACTCGTTCAGAGGCAAAGAACTCCTCGTCGTAGCGGCCATTTTGGCCATTGTTTTCGCCTGGGGCAGCGTTGATGCGAAAGCTCCGCAGAAGACCTTTTCCTCCCCGGAAAAAGCCGTCGAAGCAATGGTCGATGCGGTCAAAGCCAATAATATCAAATCACTGCTGACAATATTCGGACCTGGAAGCAGGCATATTATTCTGTCGGGGGATCCGGTCGAAGACAAGAAAGGGCGCGAGTGGTTCGTCAAGCACTACGAAGAGAAGAACCGGCTGGAGAAGGCCTCCGACAAGGTCATGCTCCACGTGGGGAGCGACGACTGGCCCTTTCCGATCCCCATCGTGAAAGCCGGGAATGGCTGGAAGTTCGACACAAGGACGGGCAAGCAGGAGATACTGGCGCGCAGGGTCGGCGGGAATGAGCTGAAAGCCATCCAGGTATGCCTCGCCTATGTCGACGCCCAGAGGGAATATGCGATGAAGAAGGCCCGTCAGGGGGAGGGCCTTCTTGAGTATGCGCAAAAGTTTGTAAGTACGCCGGGCAAGAAGGACGGTCTTTATTGGGAGGCCGGGGAAGGCCAAGAACAAAGTCCCATAGGGCCCCTGTTTGCCGCAGCCAGAGATCAGGGCTACAGCGGGAAACCCTTGGGAGAAGAACCGGAACCTTACCACGGGTACTTTTACCGGATTCTCACAGCCCAGGGCAAGAATGCACCCGGCGGGGCCCAAGACTATGTGGTCGGGAAAAAGATGATCGGGGGATTCGCCCTCATAGCCTACCCGGCGCATTACCGAGCTTCGGGCGTCATGACCTTCATTGTCAATCATGATGGAGTGGTTTACGAGAAGAACCTCGGCAAGCACACCAAAAAGGCTGTACAGACGATAAAGGCGTTCGATCCCGAAAAGACCTGGACCCGCGTGCCCGAGTGAAGGTACGGCCGGCCGACCCCGGTTTGTGAGGCCCTGAGCAATTGTTCCTCAACGAATATGACCCCCGTCTTTGGGCAGTTTACTATTCCTTTTTTTTAAAAAGACTCAGATACTTTCCGTAGCCCTCTTTTTCCAGATCTTCTTTGGGAATAAAGCGCAAAGCCGCGGAATTAAGGCAATACCGCAATCCGGTCGGCTTCGGTCCATCC
>JAOUFX010000440.1 GCA_029857975.1 Deltaproteobacteria bacterium
AAGCTGGGCGCGAGAAAGTATCGCGTTTCGGTGAATACCAGGGCTATTCAGAAGCGCTTTATGATGGCAACGAGCGCCGTTCTGAATACTTGAAGCTATGCAATGGAACCCGGTTGGCCTATGACCTTATTCTCCCGACAAAGAAAGGTATACCGGCCAACAAACCACTGCCCGTCCTCTTCAAATACACGCCTTATCTGCGCACTTTTACCATTTTTGACCCGGCGGGCAACAACATAATAGCCGATCTCTTTAATTTGGGTTGGATAGAGAGGGCCTATCTTCGGCTTCGTTACTGGTTTGGAAGCCGAGGAAGCCTCATGGATCCGGTTTTCAGAAACAAATATCTCGAAAACATGCTCAAACATGGATATGCCGTTATAGTGGTCGAAAGGCCAGGAACGGGAGCATCCTTTGGGGTCATGAATGCCTCGTTCGAAGAAGGGGCTAAGGAGACGAACGAAATCCTGGATTGGATCGCCTCCCAGAATTGGTGCGACGACAACATCGGCATGTACGGGGATTCCTTTCAGGCGATGATCCAGTTTGCGGCTGCGGCTACCGGCAATCCCCATCTGAAAACCATCTTTCCCACTTCAAGCGGTTTCGACACGTACAACTCTGTCAGCTATCCTGGAGGGATCCTCAACAAAACCTTTGCTTCCTTTTTCTCCTGGTCCACCACCTTTCTTGAATCGGTGCCGACGCCGGTGGATAGCGACAAGGATGGATTATTACTCGCTCAGGCCCGCAAGGAGCGTAGTGGCTCAACGCTTGGAAAACAATCAGAGATTTGGTTTAAAAAATTCCCTTTCCGCGACAGTTTGACTTCTGATGGAAATAGAGTCTGGGAGGGGCCTGGCAATCTCTTTCCCCTTCTTGACCGAATCAACCGATCGGGTATCCCGGTTTATATGACCACTGGCTGGTTTGATCTTTTTTCGGGCGCAAAAGACATGTTTCTCTGGTTTGCCAATCTCACCGTACCCAAGCGCTTGCTCGTCCGCCCAGCGGATCACAGCGAGGTGGAAAAAAACCAATTTGATCTCGATTTTGGGGCAGAAGTGCACCGCTGGTTCGACTACTGGTTAAAGGGCATCGACAATGGGATTTTGATGGAACCACCCATTCACTACTACGTTATGGGCGCTCCGAAAAAGGGGGCCTGGCATGCAAGCAATCAGTGGCCATTGGCAAACCAGAGGCCTGTCCGCTTTTACTTCGGGGAGGGAAAAACCGGAAGCGTCTCTTCGGTAAATGACGGTTTCCTGAAGCCAGACCTCCCAGATCAGAAGGATGCAGCCGATTCCTATACAGTGGACTATTCGACGACGAGTGGAAAGTACTCAAGGTGGTACGCTGTTAACTGGCCCCGGAATTATCCCAATATGCAGGGCAACGACCAAAAAGCTTTAACCTATACCACCCCGCCCCTAAACTCAGACCTGGAGATTACCGGACATCCTGTGGTCCACCTTTGGGTTACCACGGACGTTGCGGATCTTGATTTCTTTGTTTACCTTGAAGCGGTGGATGGGGACAAATCCTCCTATCTTACCGAGGGCATTCTGCGAGCGTCTCACCGCGTCTTAGGTAAGGCTCCTTACAATAACCTGGGTTTGCCCTACCACCGTCATTACAAAAGCAATTTGGTCCCTATTCCACCCGGCGAGCCGATTGAACTGGTATTCGATTTACTTCCAATCTCGCATCAATTTCGTACAGGCAATAGGATACGAATTTCTGTCATTTGCGCCGATGCCGATAACTTTGAGACCCCGACTCTGAACCCGCTGCCGAAGATACGAGTGTTGCGGGACTCTGCTCATGCTTCATTCGTTGAGTTTCCGATTATTCCTGGCCGTTAGGGAGCCATCGACATGAAATATTCATCCTTGGTTTGCGGAATACCATCTCAAAAGGCAGGGCCACTATGGTTTTGCCTTTATTGTCCTCTCTATATATAGTGGTTCAGGTATCTGAATAAAAGGTTTCTTACACTGCTATGTTGGTGGAAAATATGAAGGTCCAAAAAGTTTTGAGATGCAAACCATTTATGCAATAATGCGGGTAAATTCCCGATTAGTGATCATGGCACGATCTCTTCAAACATGGCCAATAACTTCCTCCTGGAAGCAAGAATTGACAGCTATCCCAAAAAGGTGTAGGTTCCAATCTATAATGGATAGAATGGGGGTTTTTAAATATATTCCGGGTTATGCCGCTGGCTCTTTATGCCGATCAGTATAAAATGTCAGGATAAAAAGCAACAGGAAATGCAAGTGACTGATTATAAATGGTTTGTCGCAGAATTATCGGCCACGCTGATGGGGTTTTATACGGACCGGCAGCGAGTGTGCAATGTCTTATGCCCATTAATCTAATTACCCTTAAACATTTAAGAGAGGTAAAGCATTTTCCGTATCAAAGGAAAATGATTTATGGGAAACTTCTTTGCTACCTCTTGATGATTGTCATTCTATCCGCTTGCATGGCTACGCAAAGGAGGCTGGCGCCGGATATATTCTCCACCATTCGGAAAATAGTCGTTGTTCCAGTTCAGCCTCCTCCTCTAATATTGGGACCAGCCATCCTCGAAGCTCTGGGTGATGTTTCAGTAATGTCTGGCTACCCGCCAGAAGGAGCCGCTGCCCTTACATTTATTTCTGGAATTGCGGTTCTCACCCAACTATCAAAGTATGAGGAAAAACGAGCAAATATATTAAAGGAACTTGAAGAATGGTACTCGAGTGATAAAGCTTGGGTCCCAACCAGAATCCTCGCAAACGAGGCAGCCAGTCAGATTTCTAAAATCCATTCTTTTGAAGTTATCGTTAGTGAGGAACTGCATACTCTTTCCGCTGTGAATAGGAAGGAAGCCACCTTGTTTATGGAGAACTGGTATGCTCCTTTGAGAGCGTGGTATAAGCGGGATGTTTCGACAGTGAACACCGAAAAGTACCAACTGCAAGGGGTAGACACCCTGTTAGAGGTTGGGATTCTTAATTATGAAATTTTCCGAGGAAATTTTTTAATGCAGGTTTTGACCAAGATGGTGAGTGTTTCGTCTGGTAAAGTGGTAGCAAAGGCAAGGAGCATTGTCGAAAGTCCACCTCCGATTGGGCCCCCTGAAGAGGTGTTTCGAAATCAAGGTGAAAGATTCAAGAAGATCTTTATGAATGAAGGAAGGAAACAACTGAATGAAAACCTAAAGAAACTAGGTCTGTCGTCATAGTATTCAATTCTAAATTATCAGTCCGGTACAGTATATACTAAACAATCTGCGACGGATCCTATATGATAAAGCGTTAGTCTAACATTTCGCTAGAGCGGGATGCGGATTCCGCTGCGCTCCATATCCACCCCTCAGCTCAACGTGCCCTCAATTTTAACTCGTAATCCTTGGGTCTCCAATATACTTTCCACGATTGATTTGTAGGTGAAATAGCAATATGATATCTGCTTATCTTTACTTTGGCTGACACATGAGGTATAGGGCAGGACAAATTATCTTAAAGAAACTTACGTTCCGGACACTTGAAACAAAATCTTTTTACTTCACAAAAGTGACAAATTTCCTTTTTCCCACTCGGCAAAAAGATGCCTCGCTTCCAATGATCAATAAAATTTAAAATTCTCTCGTTCATTTTTTCGAATTCGTTTTGTGCGAATTTGATGTCGATAAGGCGACGGTTCACATCGACCATGAAAGGAAGAAAGAAAGATAATCTTTCGGGGAATTCGCCTGTAGCCATTTTTGATATCAGGCCATAGAAAATAAGCTGACCGGGATCGCTCCACTTTGAGTCATTCGAAAATTTCGCTTCAATGAGCCATGCTCCTCTTCCCGCCACCATATCAATTAACCCTGCTAATTCGTGGTTTCCGGACAGTATCCGTTTCGATACCCATTTTTCAGGTTCCAGATCATCAATCAGATT
>JAOUFX010000443.1 GCA_029857975.1 Deltaproteobacteria bacterium
TCCCCGTTGTAAAGCCTCAATTTATCCCGGTTTTTTGCTTCATGGCAGTCAAGGCACCATCGCATCGTCTCGGCATGATGGAGTTTGATATTGGAATGTTCATCTTTCAGTTCCCTTTTTTTGCGGTTGACCTCCATGGAGGCATGGCAATTGCTACAGGGAAACATACCCTCGGTAATGGGGGGAGGGGAGACCGGGAACTCTTGGCTTGCGCCACTCACAAAGGAGACAAAACAAAACCCCGATAAAAATGCGAATGTAATAGCCGATATCTTTTTTCTCATTTTGTATTGAACGGCGGGAAGAACGGGGATTCAGATCTTTTAACTTACCACCCCTTATCAAAAACCAAAAATTTTATTAACATCTTTAATAACAAAAAGCAAATGTTTCATAAATTTTTGCAAGATTTGCCCGTTCCGCGGGGTCAAAACCTGGCGGGTAGGGGCGACTTTAGTCGCCCAAAAGGTCCCGCTTCCTTAGGACTCTACCCAAAGTTCAGAGGAGTCGAAGCATTGACAAAAGGATTGAATCGCCCTAATGTCTTTATCGTATAATGCGCAAGTAATGCAAATGTTACTGAGAAGCCTTTTTGCTTGACATGCAACTCTGTTATTCGTATATTCAACCCCATCAAAAGCGAGTTTTGGTCGTTATCATTATCAACCGACATGGTTTTGTAGAGGGGACATCATCACTTGTTTTATTGCTCTTGAATCAAACCTGCCATAGTGAGCAAAGCAGGATCGCCTTTGGGCGATCGAAGCAAGTCAACATTAAACCAGAGAGGAGGAGCAGAAGAAGATGAAGGCTATCAAATGTTTTGCTATGATTTTAGTCTTGGCATTCTTTACGACAGCGGGCATGGCCTTGGCAGGCGAAACCCTTAATGCGGTCAAGGCAAGAGGGCAACTCATCGCCGGCGTGAACGGTGGTGTATTTGGCTTCAGCATGCCTGACGAAAAAGGGGTATGGAAGGGCCTTGACGTGGATACGGCAAAGGCCATTGCGGCTGCCATCTTTGGCGACGCGAATAAGGTCAAATTCGTGGCTCTTACGGCTGTTCAGCGTCTGCCCGCCCTTCAGTCAAAGGAGATCGACGTTCTATGCCGCAATACCACTCAGACCCTGACCCGCGAAACCGTGAACGGCCTGAATTTCGTCCATGTGAACTACTATGACGGTCAAGGATTTCTGGTCCCCAAGAAACTGGGCCTAAAGAGCGCCAAGGAATTGAAAGGTGCGACCGTCTGCGTCCTTCCGGGAACAACCACCGAGATGAACGCTGCGGATTTCTTCCGTAGAAACAGAATGCAATGGAAACCGGTGGTGATTGAGCAGACAGCCGAGCTTTCCAAGGCCTTTTTTGCCGGTCGCTGCGACTGTCTCACGTCGGACGCTTCCCAATTGGCCGCCCACCGTTCCGTGGCTCCGAACCCGGATGAATATATCATTTTGCCTGAGATCATATCCAAGGAACCCCTCGCCCCTGTTGTCCGCCATGGTGATGACGAGTGGTATGATATTGTCAACTGGACCATTTTGGCCCTCATTGAGGCCGAGGAGCTGGGCATTACTTCTAAGAATCTAGATGAGATGCTCAAAAGCACAGATCCCCAGGTCCAGCGTTTCTTAGGAGTCACCCCAGGCTATGGTAAGGCCCTTGGTCTCGACGAAAAGTGGGCATATAACATCATTAAACAGGTGGGCAACTACGGCGAAATCTTCGATCGCAATGTGGGTCCGAAAACGCCCCTTAGGCTTGAGCGAGGCTTGAACGACCTGTGGACCAGGGGCGGGCTCATGTATGCTGCACCCTTCAGATGATCCTTTTTTACAGGTGCCCCTCTTGAGGGGCACCTTTTTTAACGTGCCTGCCGCCGCATGATCCTGCAGCTATCGGTATCCATAAAGGGAGGCAGATCCTTATCGTTAATGACGGTCGAGGTCAAGGCCACAAAGTCCTTATACCCCAGCGAGTTTTCAGGGGAGAATGAAAGGCTTTACGGAGGCATCGGTGCCGGAAAGGGTACCCTTTTGGCTTGACCCCAAAAAGCGGGCGCTTTTCTACCAGGTTGCAGTGTTGTGTATGGTGGGGCTCCTGGCCTATTATCTTGTCTCCAACACCCTGGTAAACCTCAAAAGGCAGAACATTGCTACAGGATTCAGTTTTCTCAATAAGGAATCGTCCTTTGAGATCGGTGAGTCCCTCATCCCCTATTCAGCAGCCAGTTCATACGGCCGCGCCCTCTTGGTTGGTGCTCTCAATACCATCAAGGTCGCTTTCATAGGCATCGTTATTACCATTCTCCTCGGCACCCTCGTCGGCATAGCAAGGCTGTCGACGAATTTCCTTGTTTCAAGGCTCGCAACTATCTATGTCGAAGTCATGCAGGACATACCTGTACTCCTCCAACTGTTCTTCTGGTATGCCATCTTCTATGAGAGTCTTCCCTCGCCCAGGGAGGCGATCTGTCCGGGCGCAGGCATATACCTCTGCAACCGAGGAGTGGCCTTCACGATCCCCGCGGCCCATCCTGCTCACAAGTACATGCTCCTCGCCTTCGTGGCGGGATGTGTGATCGCTTATCTGATGCGTCGGTGGGCGAGAAAACGGCAAGAAAAAACAGGGCAGATTTTCCCTACCTTCCGGGTCGGCATGGCAATTATTTTTGGCCTTCCTTTCATCAGCTGGTTGACATTTGGCGCCCCTCTGGAGATGGATGCCCCAAAACTCGTGGGGTTTAACTTCCAAGGGGGGCTGGTAGCAAGTCCCGAGTTCATCGCCCTCCTCCTTGGCCTCGTCCTTTATACGGCCGCTTTTGTTGCCGAGGTGGTACGTGCCGGGATCCAGTCCGTAAGCAAGGGTCAGAGAGAGGCGGCCATGGCCATCGGTCTCAGGCCACCTCTCGTGTTAAACCTGGTGATCTTACCCCAAGCCCTCAGGGTCATTATTCCGCCCTTGACCAGCCAGATGCTCAACCTGACAAAGAACAGTTCTTTAGCCGTGGCCATTGGTTACCCGGATTTTGTCTCTGTGGCCAACACGACGATGAATCAGACGGGACAGTCCATAGAAGGGGTCGCCCTCATCATGGCGGTGTACCTGTTTTTCAGTCTGTCTACGTCAGCCTTCATGAACTGGTATAACAAGAGAGTCGCCCTTGTAGAGAGATAACATGGAACAAGCAGTCCAGGCAGAAGAGTTAAGACCCCCTGTAACCAGCATCGGCGTCATTGGTTGGGTAAGAAACAACTTGTTTAATGGGGTGTTCAATTCCATCCTTACCATTATGACCCTCTTCTTTCTCTGGAAAGTTGTTCCCCCCCTCTTCCAATGGGCATTCATCGACAGTGCATGGACCACTACTGGGCAGGCGTGCAGGAAGGCTGCCGGCGCTTGCTGGTCCATCATCTACACAAACTTCCGCTTTATTATCTTCGGCTTCTATCCGTATGAACAGCAATGGCGACCTTTACTCGCGATGATGATCCTTTTCGGTCTCCTCTTCTACAGCAGGAACCGAACCCACTGGAAAAAACCTTTGGCCTATGCCTGGATCATCGGGCTTTTTACCATGGGCCTCCTCATGATGGGAGGCATATTGGGATTACGCTCCGTAGAGAGCACCCAGTGGGGCGGGTTGCCTCTCACGCTTCTTCTTTCGGTTTTCGGACTTACCGCTGCCTATCCTTTGGGGGTGATCCTGGCCCTGGGACGCCGTTCCAACATGCCGATGGTCAAGCTGCTCTCTGTCCTATATATTGAGTTGATCCGTGGGGTGCCTCTTATCAGTCTACTCTTTATGTCCTCCATCATTTTTCCTCTTTTCCTGCCAGAGGGGGTCACGTTTAACAAGATTCTCCGAGCGCAGGTAGCCATCATCCTTTTTACGGCTGCTTATATTGCTGAGGTGGTCCGGGG